>JAITXK010000106.1 GCA_031284765.1 Candidatus Symbiothrix sp. | reverse complement strand
CATAAACCCAATCCCAAACGAATGCATATCCGGCCCCTTACCACTTTCAAACATCGAATAAGGCTGATAATAACCGAAAACACTATAGTTATCGTATCCCATGCGAGCGGTAAAACGGAAATTCAAGGGCAAAAGATTCAAGTCTTTATACACTACCGTCCGTTCATTCCCATGCTTTACAAGATATGCTTTTGAGTTGGAAAACCATTTTACCAAACCTTCCACTCCTGCATAGATGAAAAATTCTTTATTACATCCGCTTTTTGTTTGATATTCAAGCAATAAGGGAATGGTAGCATAATCAACTTTCAATTTGCTTGCTTTATAAGCATTGTCGTCAAAAATAAAACCGGTTCGTCTGCCCATTGCCTGCAAATGTTGTCCCCGGAAATAGTAGCGGCTCCATTCCAAACCAAATCCTGTGGCAAACAACCAATTCCGATTGACCGGCAAAATCAAATCGCCCATATTAAACAAGAAGGAGTGCGTTTTTCCCAAAACCAAATCGGCATTATTTGCATCGTTGTCCACCAAGTTATTGAATGAAAATCCCAATCCCTTGTAGTGCGATTCCTTCGGCTTTGGCGTTTTTTTCTTCCACGAAAAAGCAAAATTATACGACAATCCATCAAACAACACCGAACTGTTTGATTCCACTTCTTGCGCCGACAGGACGGCAAAACACAGCATAGCGCCAACCATTGTTAATACATGTTTTTTCATAACGTTTATAATTTTATTTCTTTGTTGTTTACATTGATAAATAAATCTTTCAGTTTGTTTAGTTCCTCCTTTAATGCATTTCCGGGAGCAATTTTGCCTTTAACATAAATCAATGTCATTTTTTTCGACTTTTTGGAAAGCAAATAATACTCATACACTCCCGAACCGATAGCTTGATGATAAAAATGGGTACATTTCCCATTGATGCATTGGGTTTCACAACCATACCCTCCGGTCGAAGTTGCATGCAGTATTTGCTCCTGAAGGGTTTCAAACAAATCATCATCCAAATTCATGATTAAACTTTTGTAGTGGACTATTTTCGTATGATTTTCCAAAACATCTTTTCTCAAATCTACCAAGACAGAACCTTTCTGTTTGCCGTAATTTTCAAAGATGCTATCCAAGTTTAAGCCGTTCTGCGCGTTTCCCACAAAATAAATCAGCAGAAAACCGAATAAAATAATGATTTTTTTACCTGTATTCATGACTGTTGTTTTTTTAATTATCTGTTATAAAAATCTCCAGCGCTTCCACTTGCGCAGAATAAATATCATCCTCATCTTCCGACATATTCTCCAAGGCTTTAAGAGCTTGTGCCTGAATCAACTTGATATTTGTATATTTTTTGCCGTCAATATAGGCAATAGAGGTTTTTGGCAGGGCTTTTTGCGTGCTGAAAAGGAAATAGGAGCCGATACATAAAGTAATACACGCGGCAGCCCACCAAAAAGCTGAAGCAAGCTTTCTCGTTGGTGCGAGGCTTTGCTTCGCGCCCTCTATCCCAACAGGTTCCAAACTGTCCTCACAGTCCAAACAAGGAGAGAGGATTGCAAAGTATTGAAACATCGGTTGATACACTTTCAAGTCCGCATCCACCGCATCCGACTGAAAATACTCCCGCAACAACTGTTCTTCCTGCAAGGAAGTCAATCCATCGAAATATTTCTCCAACAACGATTGTATATATTCTTTATTCATCATTCTTTAATTTAGATTTGATAATTCATTATTTTCATCATTTGCTCCCTCACTTTTTTCCGCGCCCGCGAAAGATTCATCGTTACCGCACTGATTTGCACAGCGGTTATTTCTGCAATTTCCTGCAACTCATATCCTTCGATGTCACGCATTTGAATCGTTATTTTTTGCAGTTCGGGCAAATGCTCAATCATTTGTTTGACCAAAAGCACCGCATTGTTTCGTTCCGTAATGCTGTAAGGCGTTTCTTCGTGGCTTCCTAATTGGGAATCGTCCGCTTCGGCGTATTCTTTTTTTGCTTTCAAACGGTCGATACAACTATTTTTTGTTATCTGCATCGCAAACGCAGCCGGTTCAATTACACGGTCCAATTGCTCACGAATCGTCCAAAGGCGAAGCAGGGTTTCCTGCACGACATCTTCGGCATCTTCCTCATTGTGCATCCATCTCAACGCTGTAATGAAGAGCTTTTGTTTCAAAGGAACGATAGTGCGTTTGAATTGTTCTAACTGCATAACATTTTAATGACGATACAAAGAAAGAAATATAACATCAAATAATAAATTTTTTTGCACAATAAAAAAAGACCTACCTTTGCAAAATAAATTGTAATACAATTATGCGCAAAGTCATTGGCATTGGAGAATCCATCTTAGACATTATTTTTCAGAACAATCAACCGCAGCAAGCCGTTCCGGGAGGCTCAACTTTTAACTGTATGATTTCGTTGGGAAGGTGCGGAATTCCCTCCTGGTTCGTCAGCGAAACGGGCAACGACCCCGCCGGCCAACTGATTCGCAATTTTATGCAAAAAAACAACCTTTCCACCGATTATATGTCCGTTTTCAATGATGGAAAATCGCCCGTTTCTCTGGCTTTTCTGGATGAGAAACGCAATGCACAATACAGCTTTTACACCGATTATCCCGAAAAACGCCTGAATACCGACTTCCCCGACATGCATCCGGACGACATTTTGATTTTCGGTTCCTATTTCGCCGTCCACCCTGCCTTGCGGACGACCCTGCGAAAATGGCTGCAATATGCGCAATCGCAACAAGCCCTGCTGTATTACGATATTAATTTTCGGAAAGCACACGCTCACGAGCGCATCGCTTTATTGCCCGATTTCATCGAAAATTTCAAGTTTGCCGATATCATCCGTTGTTCCGATGAAGATTTGGAAATTTTATTTCCAAACGAAACGATAGAATCCATTTATGAGCGCTATTTTCAGCCTCATCACCAATCTTTGATTGTTACGCAAGGCGAAAAAAATATCATCGTCCAAACACCTTCCTTTCAAAAAGAGTATTGGGTAGCCGCCATTACGCCCGTCAGCACGATTGGCGCAGGCGATAATTTCAATGCAGGCTTGGTTTACGGATTGCTGAAAAACGGCACATACAAAAGGCAAGTATTTGATTTACAGGAAAATGAATGGGACAAACTAATCGCTTTGGCCAAAGCCTTTGCAGCCAATGTATGCGCTTCTTTGGAGAATTATATTTCTTTCGATTTTGCAAATTACCTGACAAAAAAGGAGTGATGCCTAAAATAAGCATACGACAAGAGGAATAGATTTGCTTGGGCGGGTTTGTAGGTTGAGTTTGGATACGGGAAATGGAGAATTTGAATCCGAAGGATTCAAATGTTTATAGCAAATAATGATGCGTACACGACATTCGACCCCAAAGGGGTCGTACATAACGTGGTATGATATTCTATCTATAAACATACGACCCGTTGGGTCGAAATTGAAACAAACGTAAAATGATGAATAATATAAAATATTAAAAACCAATAAATTATGGCGGGAACATTTTCGCAAATATACATTCAAATTGTATTCGCGGTTAAACACAGAGATTCGTTAATTAACCCCATCTGGGAAGAGGAACTGTACAAATACATTACCGGTATTGTCCGAAATAAAGGGCAAAAAATGTTAGTAATCAATGGCACAACAAATCATATTCATTTTCTAATAGGGATGAAACCAACTTGTTGTCTATCGGATTTAGTGAGAGAAATAAAAAAATCATCCAATACATTTGTAAAGGGAAAGAAATTTACCAAATTCAATTTTCAATGGCAGGAAGGATTTGGCGCATTCTCGTATAGTCATTCGGCTTTGGATAATGTTATTCAGTACATTCAAAAACAGAAAGAACATCATAAAAAACAAACATTCAAAGAAGAATATTTGAATATTCTCAATAAATTTGAAATAGAATTCATGGATGAGTATCTATTTGAATGGATAGACGAAAATTAATTTCGTTTTATCCGTTTTCTAATGAGGACTACCCGCAAAAACAGCGATTATAAACCGCCGCCGTCTGTTCTGCAATTTTATCCCAATCATACACCTCCATATTGTAAAAAACATCTTGTTTACCAATAGAAAGTGCATTGTTAAGCTTTTCAGCCAAAACAATTGTATCATTTACCGGGAAATAGTTCTCCGGCGGGAGGCCGACTTCCAGATTCGCCGGAATATCGCTGGCAAGAACGGGCAAATGATAGCTCATAGCTTCCAACAACGAAATGGGAAGCCCTTCGTGAGAAGACGGCAACACAAATGCTGCCGCCTGACTTAATAAGGTTTGCAATTTATGTCCCTTGACAAAGCCGGTCAACACCACATTGTTCTCCCCTGCCAACTGCTTTAAGGCAATGGAATATTCATCTTCAAAATCGGCATCACCGGCTAAGACCAGGCGATAGCCCTTTTTTTCATTCAAAGAAGCAAACGCGCGAACAAGTTGATGAAAATTCTTCTCCGGTACAAATCGCCCCATCGCAAAGATGTATTTTTGAGCTTCGATGCCCAGAGAATGTAAATAATCATTATCCGATGCAAAAACCGGTTGCGAAACGCCGTTGTGAATCAGATGGGCATCGGTTCGCCCATAACGGGTTTTTACGATTTGATGGATGGTTTCGGAAATCACAATCACCCCGTCAGCAAACAGGACACCTATGCGTTCGCCCAAACGCAGCATCCATTGGGCTGCTTTGCCCCATTTTGCCCGGTCATAATCCGGACCGTGATGGGTGATAACCACTTTCAATCCCAATAATTTTGCGTATGGAGTGGCCAATGCCGGACCAATGGCATGAATATGCACAAGGTCGGCTTTCAATTTGAATTTAGCGGCATGAATCGCCTTTAAGGTATGAATGATTGCCTCAAACGCTTTTTTACGAGGCGTTGGAATATCCAGCAAATGAACGCCCTTATATTCCGAAAGCGAATCCTGCACATAACTTTTCCGGCGAATGATTGTAATATCAAAGCCTTTCCCCGCCAAACGGGGGAAAAGCTCTTCACAATGGGTTTCTACCCCACCCAGTATATGGGGGATGCCGCGCGTGCCGGTTACTGCAATTTTCATTTATAACAAGGGTTCGGATTTTTTATATGCGGCCGGCACCAAAGGCGCCTTCTTAAAATTATCCACCCGGTCGCTCTGTATCTGCATGTCTTCAAAGAGAATAGCATCGGGAGTGATGATGGTCACCAAATTGCCCATAACCGTATGGTAAATAAATTCCTTATCGGAAACATGCAGTACTTTTTTGAACACTTTGGAATCCACATTGTTGATGGCAGCCGAACGGACGCGTTGTTCTGAGCCATCGGCTTTTACCTTGTACAGTTTGGCCGGATAAGCGCCCGAACCGGCAACTTCCCGCACGATATAGGCATAATCGTAACCTTCTTCTTTCGCCTTGTCAAACAATTCCTTTTTCAAAGCTGCATACGGTTGCGTCCGCGTATCGGACATACGCACAACCCCGCTATTTAAACTGCCCGAAATACCGATACCAAACAAAGCATGTCCGTTGGAATGGGGCGTTTTCGGTGTAGGGATGCGGTCACTCAATAGATTGACCAGGATGCCTTTTTCAACCAAAGTCAGTTTTTCGGGTGGGACAACACCTTGCGCATCTACCGGTGCATAGCCCAACAATTTCTTTCCGTTGTATTCGCGCGTGCCGGTTAAATCTTCGATGGTAATTTCGCGGGCGGTGATTCGTTTGTTCATCATTTCTTCAATGCCGTTGCCTCCGTAAGAAAAGCCGCTGGTGGTTAACGGTTTCCGGTCGGCAACCAGGGAAATGTCGCCGCCGAAAAAGGATGAATAAAAGGTGAAAGGAACAGCCAAACCTTCATATAACACGGGGCCGGAATAGGACTCTGTCATTTTGGGGGCATGAAGTTCTTCTACCAGATTGTCTGCCAATTGGCGGCATTCAGTTTGTATTTGCGCCAAAGTAGGAAGGTCGTCGGTAGTATCAAGAACACGATTGAAATTGGCATTCAAATCTTCACCATCCTCCGTTTTTCCGCCGGCGTTGCCCTCCAGATAGACAAAAGAGAAGGGATAAATAATTTCGGTGCCTTCGGTATTGTACAAATAAATATCCATATCCACTGCTTGAATAGCAAAATTCGATTCCAGAATCTCAGGATAATCGTTAAACACCGAAGAAGCTGCTTTTACATATTCTTCGTAACGCGAAGTCGTAAAATCCATATTTTGTTTCGGAAGATTTTTCAATTGCACTGCCGGTGTTTTATCCCAATCGGGTAATTCCAAGTCTTTGGCAGGAATATTCAATTGTTTGATAGTAGCCGTTTTTTGTTCGTAGGTTTCGGCTGCACTTTTATACACATTGTCCAAATTTTTCCAAATGGCGTTGCGCAATGCTTTTTCGTTATTGTCCAATGAGGGCGTACCATTGTATCCATACGAACCGCCGGCTGTTCCTTCAAAATTTTCATCCGTACATTGATAATCACCAATCAGCAATCGCGATGCCGATGTGCGGGAACGATATTGGTCGGACGATACTAAACTTCCGTTGGAAGCCGAAACCCCCATTCGACGCATGTCACCGAGATAATAGGCAATGAAGAAAGGCGCTTGCAGGCCCTCCATCCGCAGACTGTCCAAGTTGCGGTTGACTTCGGTTTTAATGGCGTTCAGAATCAAATCGTCCGGCAACAAAGAAGCAGATTGTGCCTTCGCCACTGGTTTGGGCAACAAAATCGGTTGCGCCTGGCTCTTGGGTTTCTTTTGTGTTTCGATGCGTTTTACCAACAAAGCGGGCGCCACGCACGATACGGGAACACCTCCCGATTCAGCCCCGCAAGTGCCGTTAAATATCGCAGGCTGATTGCCGCAAGCCTCAATTTGGGAAAACATGGCCAAGGGCGTGCCGACCATATCCACTCCGCGCACCAATTCATCGGGACGACCGTCCACATACAGACGATACACCAGCAAGGGCGTTACATTGAATGAATTGGGCGAATAGCGATTGGTATTGGTAAATCCGCCGGAAACTTCTTTGAAATAGTAGGCGTAGGGTTTGCCTTGCGATTTCGCTTCCTTGCGTACTCTTTTAATCAATTCTTCTTCCGGCAAACCTTGTGAAGATTCGACCAACATATTGGATTGGCGGGAAACGGGAGAATAGCCGATACCGCTCCGTCCGTGTCCGTTGGAATGGATAAAACCTTCTATGGGTGTGCGGCTCATCAAGAAGTTGGTCAGAATGCCGTTTTTAACCACTTCCACTCGTTGCGCAAGAATACCTTCATCATCAAAAGCATAAGCGCCCATCAAGGGCGTGCCTTGATACGATTTCAAGGTCGGGTCAAAAGTAACAGACAACTTTTTCGGAAGCACCAGTTCGCCTACTTTCTTTTTAAATGTTTGCGCATCATTTTCCTGTTTCAGGCGGGCGCCTTCCACCCGGTGTCCGAAAATTTCATGGAAAAACACACCCGAAGCAGCAGGAGAAAGGATAGCCGGACCGGTGAAAGATTCCACGACAGGCGCTTTCTGCAAGGCCAACAGGGTTGAACTGATTTCGCG
>JAITXK010000046.1 GCA_031284765.1 Candidatus Symbiothrix sp. | reverse complement strand
GCAACCGCCTGTATGCGTATCCATTGACCGGCGCCATCAAACGCACAAATCTCGATTTTCGGATTTTGAGCGATTTGTTTCGCTACGTCTTTCTTTTTGCCGGTTTGAATGTAGAGTTTGCCGTCAAAAATATTGACTGTTCCAAACGGACGAACCCGCGGCTGGTCACCCTCCACTGTGGCAATAAAATAGGTGCCGCATTTCTTTAAAAAATCATGTACTTCTTGCATATCGTTATTTGTTTGCGCGTTGGCGCTGATTGTGATGCTTGCCAGGGCAAGAATCGTTAATATTAATTGTTTCATATCTATTATTTTATGTTCAAAACGCACTCGATTTCAAATTCAGCCCCGCCTTTTCATCCCATCCAAACATTAAATTAAAGTTCTGAACGGCTTGCCCCGACGCCCCTTTCAATAAATTATCAATGACTGAAAGTATCAATAACTTATTGCCGTGCTTTTCCAAATGCAGCACGCATTTATTGGTATTGACTACTTGCTTCAAAGCAACATTTTTGTCCGTCAAGAACGTGAATGCCGCATCTTTGTAAAAATTAGAATAGACTTGCGTGGCTTCTTCAAGACTCCAATCACATTCCGTATAAACAGAAGCAAAAATACCGCGAGCAAAATCGCCGCGCACGGGAATGAAATTAATCTTGGAAGCCGCTTGATTTAATGATTCGCAAATTTCCTGCAAATGCTGATGTTCAAAGGCTTTATAAACGGAAATATTGTTGTTGCGCCACGAGAAATGACTGGTTGCGGCAGGTTTCACACCGGCGCCAGTCGAACCCGTGATTGCATGTACATGAATTTCATGTTTCAATGCATTTTTATCAGCCATGGGCAATAACGCCAACTGAATAGCCGTCGCAAAACAGCCCGGATTGGCAATACGGCCGGCCTTTTGAATTGCCGGTTTGTTCAGTTCGGGCAAACCGTAAACGAATCCGCCGGCGGTGGCTTTGTGGCGGTAATCCATTGCCAAGTCGATGATTTTCAAACTACCGGGAATGTCATTGGATTCGATGAATTTGCGACTGTCGCCGTGGGCGGAACAGAGGAATAGGGCATCCACTGGATGCAAATCGTAACGACCGGTAAAAACCAAGTCCGTGTCGCCAATCAAACCCTCGTGAATGTCCGTGATTGGGTTGCCGGCATTGCTCGTACTGTGTACAAAACCAATTTCCACATGCGGATGATGAATCAACAAGCGAAGCAATTCGCCCGCCGTATATCCTGCACCTCCGATAATTCCAACTTTGGTTTTCATTTGCCGTTTCTTTTTTGTACGGCATAGAATATCTTGGTCGGAATCGCCGTGATTTTTGTAAATCCTTTGGCATCATCCGGTGTCCATGCTTTATTGATTTCGCCGTATTCGCCAAAATCGGTTTTCATCAAGTCGAAATCACTTTCCACGCCAACCAATGTATAATGATATGGGCGCAAACGGACGGTGACCGTACCGGTTACGTTGCGTTGGGAACTTTGCAAAAAGGCTTCAATGTCGCGCATCACGGGTTCGAGATACTGGGCTTCGTGCAAAAACATTCCATACCAGTTGCCCACTTGGTCTTTCCAATACTGTTGCCATTTGGTCAAGGTATGTTTTTCCAGCATTTTGTGTGCGTTGATAATCACCAAGGGCGCGGCAGCTTCAAAACCGACTCGGCCTTTAATACCAATAATCGTGTCACCGATGTGCATATCGCGACCGATGGCGTAACGCGAAGCAATCTTTTCAATATCCTGAATGGCTTTGACTTTGTCGGTATATGTTTTGCCGTTCACGGCGGAGATTTCGCCGTCCGCAAAAGTGATTTGCAAGGTTTCTTCGCCTTTTTCCTGCAACTGGGATGGATAGGCTGCTTCGGGAAGGGTTTGCTCCGATTTTAAAGTTTCTTTTCCACCAATGCTCGTGCCCCATAAACCTTTGTTGATGGAATATTCCATTTTGGTGAAATCGGCTTCAAAGCCGTGTTGCTTCAAGTAATTGATTTCGTATTCGCGGGTCAAAATCATGTCGCGGGTGGGCGTGATGATGCCGATTTCGGGTGCAAGAACATCGAAAGTCAAATCAAAACGCACCTGGTCGTTGCCTGCACCGGTACTTCCGTGAGCGACAAAATCGGCGCCAATTTCCTTGGCGTAATTGATGATGGCAATCGCTTGAAAAATCCGTTCCGAACTCACCGAAATCGGATAGGTTCCGTTGCGCAACACATTACCAAAAACCATGTATTTGATGCTTTTGTTATAATATTCCTGCGTAATATCGAGATTTACGTGTTTTAAGGCGCCTAATTGATAGGCACGTTCTTCTACCCGCTTCAAATCTTCGTCCGAGAAACCGCCCGTGTTTGCCAATGCGGTGTACACTTCGTATCCTAACTCTTGCGACAGATACATGGCGCAAAATGAGGTATCCAAACCTCCGCTGTACGCTAAAACTACTTTTTGTTTGCTCATTATGTTTTTATTTTCTAATTCAAAAATTATATTTTTTATCCGGATGTTGCCTGTTATCGAAAATCTTAGCCAAAAAGACTTTTTCTCCTTCTATGGTATAGATCAATGTATTTTGTTTGGTAATAGGTAATTCCCTAAATACCTTCTTGCGATTAATGTGTTTTGTTCCGATACACGGCATTTTTGAAATTGATATAAATACTTGCTTCGCCCTCTTCTCAAACTTAGCTGCCGAATTTGTACCCCAATTATCTACTAAATAATCAATTATTTTAATCAAATCTTTTTCGACTTGATCAGAAAAAATTACATCAAACTGCATAAACGGCCCTCATTGCTTGAAAAACCTCATCCATCGTATGACATTTTTCCGGATGTGCTTTGCAATCTTCAACAATATCTATCCACGAATCCATTTCCTCTTGGGAATATTTGGAAATACCTTTACGAGCCTCATAATCTTCCAAAATTTCCTGCGCCTCGTCTTCCGTGAGCCATTCGCCTTGATAAGCTGCTCGATACGGAACCACCGGCTCTCGGACTACCATCGAGGAAGAATATTCCTGTTCGTCAGTTTCATTCAATACACGATTGACGTATGAATAAATTTTATCCCATTTTTCCTCATCTTGCAAAATTTTCAAAAAAATAATCGTTTCCTTACGTTCTTCCGGACTAATCATAACTATGTGGTTTTATAATGATACAAATCATGTACTTTCGGATCATACAACATCGCAGTACAAATGCAGTACTTGCGATCTGTTCTGTCCAGCACATCGTGATTGATACAACCTTGACAGCCGCGCCAAAAAGCCTCATCATCGGTCAATTGAGCAAAGGTCACAGGGACGTAACCCAACTCCGTATTGATTTTCATCACTGCCGCACCGGAGGTTAATCCGAATAATTTGGCATCGGGAAACATTTCTCTGGACAATCGAAATGCTTTCCATTTAATCTGTTTTGCCAAACCGTGTCCCCTGAATTTCTCGACAACAATTAATCCCGAATTGGCAACATACTGTTTATTACCCCAACTTTCGATGTAACAAAAGCCGGCAAATTCACCATTAATCAATGCTATAATGGCTTTCCCTTCCCGCATTTTCTGTTCTACATACTCCGTAGTGCGTTTTGCAATCCCTGTTCCGCGCACTTTGGCGGCGGATTCAATGGTTTTCAAAATCGTGGGCACATAAGGAATATGCTCTTCGCTGGCGACAATTACGTCTATTGTATCAGTCATTTTTTATATAGATGGTAATAATTGGGATGCAAAATTAACAAATTGTTTGATATAGTGTATCTATAATTATAGATTTATTATAAAAAATCAAAGCCAACCATGAAACGGTGTTCGTAAATGACAGTTTTGTTGGATGCCAGCCAATCTTTGTTAGCCATTGGACTGTTTTTTAATTAGTTGATAAGTAATTTGGAAGAATTCTATTTCTTTTTGGGTGTTCCCAAATTCATTTTCCTTTAAAGGAAACTCATTTTTGTTTAAAGGAAATTACTTTTGGTTTAAACCAAATTCATTGTGGTTTAAAACATTTCCGAATAAAGAAAGACCAAACTTGTATATGTACGTACGTATATTCAATTGATAAAGTAATTATTTTAGCGGCTGACACCTTATTTTAATATTTGGTCAAAAAAGACTATTTTTGTACTCAAATTTTATTTTAATTTCGTATGAAAAAGATTTTTTTACTTTGCACAATTGCCTTAGGCCTCTATGCCTGTGGCAGTGTACCGATTACCGGTCGCCGTCAACTCAATCTTGTATCTGACGACCAAGTATTAACTCTCAGTTTGCAGCAGTACAATGATTACTTGAAAACGGCGAAGAAATCGACCGACAAAACGAATACCGCTTTGGTGGTAAAAGTAGGTCAAAAAATAGCCGATGCCGTGGGAGCGTATTTCAAAGCAACAGGACAAGAGGCGCTTATCGCCGAATATAAATGGGAATTTAATTTGATGGAAGACCCGCAAGTAAACGCTTTCTGCATGCCGGGAGGCAAAATCGTCGTTTATACGGGAATTTTACCCTATACGCAAAACGAAACCGGTTTAGCCGTCGTTTTGGGGCATGAAGTCGGCCACGCTATCGCCAAACATGCCAATGAACGCCTGTCACAACAAATGGTAACGGATTATACCGGAGCCGCCATAGGAACTGCTTTAAGCGGAAAATCGGAAAAGATACAAGCCATCAGTTCAACTGTTTACGGTTTAGGTACGCAAGTTGCCGTGATGCTTCCCTTCAACCGCAAACAGGAATTGGAAGCCGACCATCTGGGTCTGATTTTAATGGCTATCGCCGGATACGACGCCAATCAAGCCATTCCTTTTTGGCAACGCATGTCGCAACAGGGCAGTGGAACGCTCGAATTATTAAGTACCCACCCATCCGACAACACGCGCATCAATGAAATTCAAAAATATCTCCCCGAAGCGATGGAGTACTATACCGCTATTTGGGGAAGCGGAACAACACCCGCAACCTCCACTCCTCCCAAAAACGGGAACACCAGTACAGAGTGGCATTTTTAATTATCCTTTCAAAATAATATCAGGAACGGGAAACGGTAATTCCCATTTTCTGCATCAGGAAACTGGCATTCATATTTTGAGCTATCCCTTCCCGCAACTGATAGGAAAAGGATAGCTCGTTATTTTGTATGTCGGCCTCGAAGCGGTAATTGCGAATGTTGTCGGGAAAATCTTGCACCAAACCGCCCAAAAGTAAATCGTGCGTAGCGATGATGCCGCAGGATTGCAGGCGAATCAGCTGCTGCACCAAAGCCAGCGAACCTTTTTGCTTATCAATCGAATTGGTGCCCTTCAAAATCTCATCCAGAATAATGAATAATTGTTCACCCGCGTGCAGTTGGTCGATAATCATTTTCAGCCGTTTGAGTTCGGCAAAAAAGTAGGATTCATTATCGTTCAATGAGTCGGAAGTTCGCAGGCTGGTAACTAATTTGGCCGGACAAAGTGTCAACGACTCTGCACACACCGGAGCGCCGATGCAGGCCAGCACAAAATTCACGCCCACCGTCCGCAGATACGTGCTTTTGCCCGCCATGTTGGCGCCCGTAATGATGAGAAAAAACGGTTGTGCTTCTATCGAAATCGCATTGCGGACACAGGTTTGGCGATTCATCAAAGGATGCCCCAAAGCCGTACCGCGCATTTCAAAATAACGGTCTGTCAAGCTGGGAAAAACCGCATCGGGATGATTGAATGCAAACGTTCCCAAGGAATTATACGCATCCCATTCGCCCAGCACCCGAATCCAGAACAGCATATCGTTACCGTTTTGCTGCTTCCATTCTTCCATCCGAACGGCTTTGCGAATATCCCACAACAGCAACG
Organism: Candidatus Symbiothrix sp.; assembly: GCA_031284765.1. Classification (GTDB taxonomy): domain Bacteria; phylum Bacteroidota; class Bacteroidia; order Bacteroidales; family Azobacteroidaceae; genus Azobacteroides. The sequence goes on along the minus strand of JAITXK010000046.1, from coordinate 2,595 downwards.
GATTCAGCAAGATATGAATAGCCAAATTGCCGCGCTGCTCCAAATCATTCGTCAATTGGGCAAACTGCTTCAAACAAGCGGAAGCCGGCTGATGATTGCGAATAAAAACCGCTTGCAACTCCCGCAATTTTCCGGATTGCACGGCTTCATTTTCGACTGATTGAATCAATCGGGAATACGCCTGCAAGATAGCCGTCTTCTTGCCCGCCAAGGCTTGCAAAACATTCACAGCCTTTGCTTTGCTTTCGCTGATAATCAAAGTAACAACATACCAATAAAACAGCCATTGGCCGTCCAGAAGCGAGAAAACCGTCAAAAGAATTGCCGCAATCCAAAGGCAGGGAAGCAGCCACATCATCGCTTTCCACACAGCCGGTGAAGTAATCCAATCGGGACGACGGACAAAATCTTCCAAATCGGCGTAATCCGTTGCCTTGCCCGGATGAATCAATCCCAGCACTCGAAAATGATGCCTGAAATGTGGTTTATCCCGCAGTTCCCGCACGATTTCCTGACGGATTTCGATGGCTTTCGGTTCTCGCAAGGGCGTTTCGAACCACTCGGTCAAAATCCGTTTGCCTTCGTTGGTACACGTCCGGTTGATGGACTGAAACAGGGAGCGGTTGCCGAAAATATCCAAATCCAAACTAAACCCATGTTCGGCATTCATCTTTTCGGGTGCGCCGTCGAAGGCAGAGAAATCGCCGTCCAGGCCTTTCAGCTCCTCTTCGTCGCATTGAATCGCAGTTTCCAGATACTGTTTCTTTCGTTGGAGGCGATTGTATTTTTTCAAAAGCCAGAGAAAAAGAACGACTCCGGCTAAGACTGTCGATACGATATACGCTGTGCTCAAGTTCCAGAAGCACCAAACAGCAGCAATCGTGCCGAGAAACACCACCAGGCGGATAGAGCCTGTCGAATAAATATGCTTTTGGGTGGCGGATAAATCCGTTTGGTTCTGTAAAATGCGTTTTTTGTACAATTCAAAAACAGATTCGTAAGTGTGTTGTATTTGCATGGGTAATATGATAGGGATTTGCGGGGACAAAGGTAGCATAATTTTATGAGATGACCTCTCTTGCTATTTTTTGTTTATTCAAAACAATTTGTGTTTTGAATCTGTTTATTGTCAGGAAATAATTATCACACAAAAAAGTGATACATATTAAACTAATACACCTTTGTTAATAACAATGTAATTTTTATATAATATAAACAAATCTAATTTAGTAAGTTATGAAAAAAATCTGTCTTTTCTTGACCGCAATGGCGGCAGTCTTCTTCGGAGAAGGAGTAAATGCACAAATAGCCAATGGGCTGATTCAGGTAAGTGATGCATCCAGTAGTTATTGGTATTACATCGAAAACGGACATAGTTCCGATAAACCTTCGGCAGGCAATTACATCAATGACTGTGATGGTCGTTATGCGACATTTATTACTTCTCGAGGAGCAAGTATCCCATTGAATTCAGTAATTAAGCCAAGCGGTGAGCGGGAGGAACAACAATGGAAAGTCGTTGCCAGTACCATAACGAATTACTATTATTTGGTAAACCGTAAGGGCGAATATTTAGTTTATAAAATGGGAATTGTCGATGGTAATGAAGCGAACAGCTACCGGGTAACCACTGTGAAAGAAGAGGCCAGTGTTTTCAAAATGACTCCGTTAACCAGCACTTCCAAATATGTGATTATTGAACGTAGCGGTGCTGCATCCGGTATGAAAATACAAGCTACTAACTATGGTAATGGTAATGGTGTCACTCCGTGGAGAATTAATGAATCCGCTACGGCTACCACAGGAGAACATGCAACTACCGGATTTCCAACTTCAGGCGCTCCTCGTGCATGGCGTTTTGCTCCGATAGCTGAAATTGATAATGCTTATCCGGCAATTTATCCGACAAGTTCGTCAACAAACCAATTAACCGATTGGTACTACATCAAAAGCGCTGATAAAACCAATGGCACAGCGATGAAGTATTTGGCTTATGATGCGGAAAACACTGGTTGGGCATTAGCAGAAAAAGCAACCGGCAGCGCAAAAAACCAGATTTTCGCAATCATAAACAGTGGCGCTGTAGCTGTTACTAATACACCCACTACCTTTGTGGTGTCCGGTTCAGGAAAATACATCACTCCTTCCAATAACGGAACTTCACCCACAACATTGAGTGCAAGCGCCACCGCAGGCACAGGGTGGATATTGCGCCATGTATATGCTCCCAAAGCAACCGATGCTATTCAATTTGTATTGAGAACAAACCGGGGAAATTCCCCCAATGGAAACATCCTTAAAAATAATTTTACTTTGCCGGCATGGGTGAATACGGAGGAAACTTACAATAATACTTACGCATGGACATTCGAAAAATTCGTTCCATCCGTAACCGTAACCACAGACAACCATATCAATACAGTCACCGTTGCCTCAAGCAACGGCACTCAAACCACAAACGTCCCCTTTAATGTAGCGTATGGCGAATCGGTTACGCTGACGTATAAAGTAACCCCAAACTATGTCCCGGTCATAACTCTCAACGGCGTACCGGCAATAACCGGCAATTTGGCCGGTGATACATATACTGTATCG
>JAITXK010000019.1 GCA_031284765.1 Candidatus Symbiothrix sp. | reverse complement strand
ACCGAGTCAACCTCATCGACAATGGCGTAATTGTGTTTGCGTTGCACCAAATCCTTCGGGCTGACGGACATGTTGTCACGCAGGTAGTCGAAACCGAATTCGTTGTTGGTTCCGAATGTAATATCAGCTTCGTAGGCCTTGCGGCGTTCGTCGGAGTTGGGCTTGTGTTTGTCTATACAATCCACCGACAGGCCGTGAAACATATACAAGGGACCCATCCATTCCGAGTCGCGTTTTGATAAATAATCATTGACGGTTACTACATGTACACCGTTGTGCGTCATCGCATTGAGAAACACGGGGAGCGTGGCGACCAGGGTTTTACCTTCCCCCGTTGCCATTTCCGCGATTTTGCCTTTGTGTAAAACCACTCCACCGAACAACTGCACATTGTAGTGAATCATGTCCCAAGAGATTTCGCTTCCGCCGGCTACCCAGTGGTTTTGATAAATGGCTTTGTCGCCTTTTATATGAACAAAATCGTGTGTGACGGCCAGTTTGCGGTCAAATTCGGTTGCGGTCACTTCCGTAAATTCGTTTTGCGTAAAGCGGCGGGCAGTGTCTTTGACGATGGAAAAGACTTCGGGAAGGATTTCTTCCAGCGTTTTCTCGTGCTGTTCCAGAATCTCTTTGTCGATTTTATCTATTTCGTTCCAAACGGTTTCGCGGTCTTCGAGTTCGAGATTCTCGATGGTCGATTTCAGTTCGTCAATGGTAGCCTGTTTTTCAGCTACTTTTTCCTGAATATAGTCCATTAATTCTGACGAGCGGGCGCGTAATTCATCGTTCGATAAGGTTTCAACACTCGGATAGGCGGCCAGTATTTTTTGTACAAACGGGTCAATTTCTTTTAAATCGCGTTGCGATTTGTTTCCAAATAATTTGGATAATACATCATTAAAACTCATATTCTATTGTATGTTTTATTGTTTTCAATTCGTAATAATCTCTTGCAAAGGGAACTCTTTGCAAGCGGTAGGCGGCCGGATGCGCAAAATATAGCAGAGTGTAGCAGCAATTTCCGTTGCCTTCACCGGACGGAACACCTGTTCTTTGCGGATGTTTTCGCCAAAGATGAACAACGGCGGCTGAATGGCTTTTTCGCGCGTGTATTGCGGTTTTTCCGAATGTTTTTCGTTTACGATTACCCAACCCGGTTGCAGTTCAATAAAAATATCGCCGCTCAGGTTTTTGTTCATGCCCCGGTGAGGTTCGGCAGATGTAGTTACTTCCTGCACTCCGCTGAATTGGTTGGTAAATTCGGCGGCGTGACGCAACAATTCCCGTCCATCCACCTTTTTGTCTTCTACTAATTTCTTGTTGAGGAATAGTTGTTGGTTGAAATAGCCTGTCACCCAGTTGCCTTGACCGTAAATCGCCATTAAGTACATGTTCAACAGCGAAGTGCAGCGGTTGGGATGAAACTCGCCCGCAGGCTTGAACTTCTTTGAAGGCTTTTGTACGGCATCGTAATAGCCGGTGGAAGTCAGTAAAATGAGGGTATGTTTGAGTCCGACTTTCCGGTCAATCAAATCCAGCAGATTCTCGATTTCTTTATCCAGGCGGTAATAAATATCCTGAATTTCGTAGCTGTAATCGTCTTGGTTGGGATTGTAAGTGTAATTGCCGGCATAATACGTCAACGTCAGCAAATCGGAAGAAAGGTTGCGGGTAAATCCTGCATTTTCCAGAAATCTACCGGCCAACTTGGTCACTTCCATATTCATCAGGGAAGTCTGTTTGATTTTGGTATAGCGGTCTTTATCTGTTTTCGTGAAACGATAAGAGAAAGGCGTTGAGAGTGAGGTGGCGTAGGGCAATCCGTTGTAATAAGCATGCGATTGGTCCCATTGTTTTTCGGGATAATTGCCGATGGCATCCGATGCGTTATAGTTGTCCACATATCCGGGGATGTCTTTGTAATAGGTGGAAGTAGCCCATTTCCCGTTGGCTTCGTCTAACCAAAAAGCGCAATTGGCATATTTTCCTCCCGAAAGAATGGCTTCTTCTGCGTTGGGAGCAATGGAATAGACTTTGCCCTGTCCCTGAGAAGCAATTTTCAGTTCATCGCCGATGGTAGAAGATAATAAAGCGATTGGAGAAACGCGGTTGGAGGTGTAATTCCCCATGAAATGTTCGTCGCTGACGATGGATATTTCGCCATTGGTATTGAAGTCGAAACGTGTATCGCCAATAATTCCGTTGTAATAAGGATATGAACCGGTGTAAATAGCGGCTGTGGATGATGCTTGACTCAAATTGGAAAACCCGAAATCAACCGAATGGTAAAACAAACCTTCCTGCATCAAGCGCTTAAAGCCTTTTTCGCCAAAAGTGGAACTGAAATACTGTAGATAATCGCCCCGCAACTGATCCACAACAATGCTGATAACCAGTTTAGGCCTGTCAATCGGGTGTTGAGCCTGTAAACCGGTGATCGCTATTAACGAAATAAGGGGGGAAAACCATTTATGCATTATTCATTGTTCATTGAAAATGATGCTGCAAACTTACATGAAAAACCTGAATTTTCCAAATGATAATTGAATCATTATTTTTCCAAAATAATTAATTACCTTTGCCTGATAAATTAATAATTTCAATATGATCACTACAGACCAATTACAGAATGTATTGGAACGCGGGTCCGCGTTGAGGGGGTACCTTTGACATCGATGCGAAAACCATTCAATTAGAAGAAGAAGAACTGCGCACCCAAGCGCCCGATTTTTGGGAAGACCCCAAACGCGCCGAAGAACAAATGCGGAAAGTGCGGGGCATCAAATCATGGATTACGGCTTATGACGAAATCAACGCGGCGGCTGAAGAGTTGCAGTTGGCTTTCGATTTCAATAAAGAAGGCATCACCACCGAAGAGGAAGTGGATGCTGCATACGCTACAGCCATTGATTTGCTGGAAAAATTGGAAATGAAAAACATGCTCCGGTCGGAAGAAGATCATTTGGGGGCGGTGTTGAAAATCAATGCCGGCGCCGGCGGTACGGAAGCGCAGGATTGGGCGGAAATGCTCTACCGCATGTACAGCCGTTGGTGCGAAAGCAAAGGCTATAAAGTGACGCTTACCAACTGGTTGGACGGTGATGATGCGGGAATCAAAACGGTCACCGTGCAGGTAGAAGGCGATTATGCTTACGGCTATCTGAAAAGTGAAAACGGCGTGCATCGCTTGGTGCGCGTGTCGCCGTATAATGCGCAGGGCAAGCGGATGACTTCTTTCTCGTCGGTTTCCGTGGTGCCTTTGGTGGACGATACGATTGAAATAGACGTCAATCCGGGGGATATTACCTGGGATACGTTCCGTTCGAGCGGTGCGGGAGGACAGAATGTGAACAAAGTGGAAACCGGTGTCCGCTTACATTACACTTATAAAGACCCCGACACGGGCGAAGCGAAGGAAATCGTGATTGAAAACACCGAATCGCGTTCGCAGTTCGGCAACAAGGACAACGCTATCCGTTTGTTGAAATCGCAGTTATACGAATTGGAACTTGAGCGACGCAGGAAAGCATCCGCCATGATTGAGGCCGGGAAGAAGAAAATCGAATGGGGCTCACAAATCCGTTCGTATGTGTTTGACGACCGGCGTGTAAAAGACCATCGGACTGATTATCAGACTTCCAACGTGGGCGCTGTCATGGATGGCGAGATTGATGCGTTTATTAAGGCTTATTTGATGGAGTTTGGGGGAGGGGAAGGTTAATTTAATTTACCATTAACAGTAAACAAATATGAAACAACAAGCAACTGAAAACA
>JAITXK010000018.1 GCA_031284765.1 Candidatus Symbiothrix sp. | reverse complement strand
TGTACAACCAAGGGCACTTCTCCCCAAAACTGTACGGCGTTAAAGTAGAGTAAGGCGCGGATGAATTTCGCCTCATTGATAAGCTGTTGTTTGATTTCGACCGAAGCTGTTACATACGGGATATTGTCAATGGCAATATTTGCCCGGCTGATCCCTTTGTATATTTGTACCCATGTACACCTTACTTCATAATTACTTGCATCGTAGCTTACCGAGGCGATCGCCCGCGTTTCAGGGCTGTTGCTGTTGGAACCGGTAATCATGTAATCTGCTGCGAGATCGTTCAAATAAAGGATTTGGTCGCCATATAACGGCGTATTCTCGTCGCTATGCACCAAAATGGCATAGATACCTGAAACGGCGCCGATGGCATCGGATTCGGTCTGGAAATAATTGGTCAGTACGATAGACCCTTCGGGATGTTGATCCAGATCTGCGCAGGAGGTAATCAAAAGTAATATTCCTGCTAATAATGATATAATTTTTTTCATCTCTTTGTCTTTTTAAAAATTAATTTCTACTCCAACTGAAAAACTCTTGGACGAGGGGTAAGCTCCGTAATCAACACCTTGATAAAGGGTGCTTTGTTCGTCAGCGCCATTTCTTGAAGCTTCGGGGTCGTAGCCCGTATATTTTGTGAATGTCAATACATTTTGCGCCGTACCAAACACGCGAACGAACGATTGTGCTCCGGTAGATTTGTTGCGGAAAGGAATCGTATAACCCAATGTTATATTTCTGACTTTTAGAAAAGAAGCATCCTCGATATACCTGCTGTCGAGGTTGAATGTACTAACTTCCAAGGCGCGTGGAACATCCGTATTGGTGTTTGTTGGTGTCCAACGGTCGGCTATCGATGCTACTGCATTGAACGTGCGCGGAGTCAATTCCATTTTGTTCCTCAGCGCATTATACAGCTTGTTACCGTAATTTCCCTGTAAAAGAAACGAAAAATCAAGTTTCCGGTACGAAAATGTATTATTGAAACCAACGATGAAATCAGGTTGCGTGTTGCCAAGAATCACTTTATCTTCCGGAGTAATATTGCCCGGAGTAACGCCCGGCTGGTCTGCAAATTTGGGGTTTCCATATTGAGTATCACCGGTTATCCAGCCTACATTGGGCACTTTGGACAAATCGTCGCCGACCTGCACCACACCATCATATTGATAGCCGTAGAAGGTACCTAACGGTTCGCCGACTTTCACAATGGTCGGGTAAACGGTCGAAAGTGCTCCATCGGTCGGAAAGATGGGCGCAAAAGATTCGATCCCCCCCAAATCAAGTACCTTGTTGACGTTTTTAGACCAGTTTAATCCGCTAATCCAATTGAATGTCTTTGTTTTGATAATATTTGCATTCAACCCTATTTCGAGACCTTTGTTTGAAACACTTCCGATGTTTGTTAAAACAGAGGCGTAACCAGTCGTTGTCTGTGTAGGCACATCCAGCAGTAAATCGGTCGTTTTCTTATAGTAAGCATCAATCGTCACGTTAAGTCTGTCGTTCAAAAATCCCGCATCAAATCCGAGGTTGTATTGCGTGGTTTTTTCCCATCTCAGGTCACTGTTTCCTTTATTTTCATATATATATCCAGTCACCAAATTACGGTTGAATGAATACGTTTCGGTACCCAGACGGCTTTCGTACTGATAATTTCCGATTTCCTGATTACCAACCGTTCCAACGCTCAATCTTACTTTCAGATTGCTCAGTTTTTGATAATCTTTCAGGAACTCTTCATCACTCACCACCCACGAAACGCCTAACGAAGGAAAAATACCCCACTGATGTTGTGGTCCGAACCGCGAAGATCCATCGGCTCTGAGCGTTGCAGTAAGATTGTAACGCTCCAGATAGGAATAATTTATGCGACCAATGAACGATTGCAGGGTGCTGGTTATCACATTGGAATAAGGGATTTCGGCCGCTCCGCTCTGCAAACTGTTGTATTTTGTTTTGTCGGTCAGGAAATGGCTTGCTACCGCCTGAACCGATTCCGCATCGCTTCGTTGCGCAGTATATCCGGCCAATACATTGAAAGCATGGTTGTCATTGATTCTTTTCTCATAATTCAATGTAAATTCCGATTGCCATGAGTTAATCGCATTCGTGCCCACATACGCAAGCCCCGAAGTAGCCTTTCCTGCGGCAGCAGATGGCGGAGCAAAATAATTCAACTTGGAATTGATTAAATCCGCACCGGCATTCACTTTTGCCGTAAGGCCGGAAGTGATTCGGTATTCGGCGAAGAAATTACCTAACACACGGTTTAAGATGGTCCTGCTGATGGTGTTCTCTATATCTGCTAATGTATTGTCTTCCACATTGATGGAATACGGATTTTTATAATTGTAACTACCGTCTGTATTGTATATCGGCACAATAGGCGGCGTCCGCAAAATAGAAACCCATGTGTTGACAATATTATCGTTCGACAACGAACTAAGCCCGTTTTGTGTGCTATGACTGCCAATGGCGTTCAACCCGATACGGAGGTTTTTAAACACCTCGCGGTCCAGATTGACACGGAATGAATAGCGTTCAAAGTCCGTATTCTTTATGATTCCATCCTGCGAAAAATAGTTTCCAGAAACCACATACCTTGTTTTTTCGTCCCCTCCTGATATCGAAAGCTGATGATTATGAACGAAGCCTGCCCTCAGGGCTTTCGACTGCCAGTCGTATCCTTCTCCGAAAGCCTCAATTTCGCTCTGCGTAAAGCGGGGCGACGTGTTATCGCCCGAACTGTCAAGAATGTCGTTGCGCAACGAGGCCCATTGACTGCCGTTCAGCAAGTTGAGTTTTTTACTGATCTGCTGCCAGCCTGCGGTGGATTGGTAATGTATTTTGTTAGTGCCCTTAACACCTTTTTTTGTTGTGATAATGATGACCCCGTTGGCACCCCTGGTTCCGTAAATCGCCGTGGCGGAAGCATCCTTTAAGATTTCAATGGATTCAATGTCCGACGGATTGATTGTTGACAACAAATTCAATCCGGCGTCTGCCCCGACGATCTTTGAACTCGCAGTTCCTGTTTTGGAATTACTATTGTCGTTGTAAACGATGAAACCGTCAATGACATAGAGCGGTTCGTTTCCGCCATTAATGGAATTGCCTCCACGTACGCGAATGGTTGAAGTTGCTCCCGGTTGACCTGAATTTTGGATTACGTTTACGCCGGGAATCGCTCCGCCCAACAGATTGTCGAAAGAGGAAGTCACCCGCGATAATACGGATTGCGGTACGGAAACGACAGATCCGGTAAGCTCTTTTCGCTTCTGAGTGCCATAACCGATAACCACTACTTCATTGAGCAGCGTCAAATTTTCAGACAGAAAAATAGTAAGCGGTTGTGAATATTCATAAATATCTATTTCCATCGTTCTAAATCCCAAATAACTGAATGAAAGCGTTGCCGGAAAAGACGCTGCCGTAATTGTAAAACTCCCATCCTGATTGGAAACCGTGCCCGCTTTTTCACCCACGAGCGAAACATTGACTCCGATAAGAGGTTCATTTGATTTCCTGTCCAACACTCTGCCTTCAATTTTGCTTGGTTGGGCAAATGTAGGTAGTGAAAAAAACATGAATAATAAAAGACAATACTTTTTCAACTCTCTTATTCTTTGTAACTTTGTCATGATTCTAATATATTT
>JAITXK010000154.1 GCA_031284765.1 Candidatus Symbiothrix sp. | reverse complement strand
GGGAAGATACGGTTCATATCCAAATCGAAAGCAGGAAATCCTCTTGTTATAGAATCAACTCCCAAGGGATTCAAGGCCGGATAAATCTCGACATCGCCATACAAATATCCAAGGTTCTCATTGAGGCGACGAGCCAATTCAAAACAAACATATTGTCCTTCCAATTCATCGCCATGCGTACCGGTTACGATACAGATACGTTTTTTCGATTTTTTCCCTTTTATGATATTCTTCCGGATTTCAAATTTTTCGCCAACAGGAAGCTCTTCCGAAACAATTGTTTTTATCATTGAATCATACTATTTAAGGGGCAAACTTACATGAAATTTTTTAGATTTCCAAGTGCATATAAAAACCGCCGGATAATCATTGGCAATCATTCATCCCAACCGATAATTGCACCTCTAATTTTTGGTCAACAATGCCGGTAAATATACCTCGTTCGATAGAGCAATCATCAAAATCCCGGCCGTGCGAAATTTTCACATATCCCATTTCTATCAAGTGGTTGTGAGTGGGGTCGATGGCTTTCCAATAACCATTTTCATAATATTCCACCCAAGCATGGGTATAGCCTTCTCCTTCCATAAATCCGGTAACATAGCGTGCTGCTATTCCGGCAGAACGGCAAAGTGCAATCATCAGATGAGCGAAATCCTGACAGACTCCTCGTCCCAATTTCAGCGCTTCGGATGCCGTAGTATGGATGGTGGTTGTATTGGGCGAATATTCTAATATCCGGTAAAGGACGTCCGATAATTTCAATACGGTATCGGTTATCGACGTATTGTTATTTAGCAAAATTGCTTTTCTCAAACGGATGATGGAGTCGTCGGGATAGGTATAGAGCGATGGATAAAGGAATATCCGGTTCAACTCTTCTTTCAGAAGATAAGGTTCGGAAAGTTTTACTTCTCCCAAAGTTTCAAATTCAAAAAAATCGTGCATCTCTTCAATGTAACCACTACGTACAATATTTCCGAAATTGTCTTTGTCTGTATGAAGGCTGATTTGTGGATATACATTACATTCTTCAGTTATGACTTGCTGAAAATCATTATCTTGTGTTGTGCAGCGTAATAAAAAGAAATGAGAACGAATAACATTGGAAAATGTTACTTTTGTTTTGTAATGATACTTTACATACTTCATTTTAATTTATATGACGATAAAGAGTCGGCTTATCAAACTTAATGCTTTCACTTTATTATAATCACACTGCTTGATTTCCTCTTTCACTTCAAGAAACAAATCTTGGTCAAAGATAGACTTTTCTTTTGTAACATGTCTTTCCAAACGGTCTAAAAAATAAATAATCCTTTCGTGAGGATATTCAAACCGAATATGTAAATCCAATGTTTCCAAATATTTGCCTGCTTTAATCATGTTTCGTGCATCCCTGCGGTAGATTCGTTCATCGACAGAGCCCCAAAAGGCCAGCAAACTATCGGTGACCGGTTGCAATTCCTCCAAGACGGAATGTTCGGCACACCTTTCTATATGGCAAATAGACATCTGGATGTAGGAAAATGTTTCACTTTTTATTTCTCCCCGCAACAGAGTCGCATTATTATTGGCTTGTGCGAGCGCTGATATTAACGAACTACTATTTGACTTATCAAACAAATAAGCATGCAAAAAGTTTTCGCAGGAAGTGTATCTGTTTTCAACGCCTAATTTTTCGCAGAAAATGCAGTAGGCATTTTCATCTTCGTCAATCATTACATCCCTGTATTTGCGCAAAAAATGCAAAATAAGATATACTCGCTGCGTGTAACGCCCCAACCAAAATAAACTTTGCGCCTTTGTATTCGAAATTGTTTCTCCCATAATCTTATAGAGTTAAGAATTAAGAGTTAAAAATTAAGAGTGACACAGTGCGTCGTTAATCTTTAACTGTTAATTATTAATTATTTTTCAATCCATGTATCTTTAAATCCGCCTCCTTGCGACGAATTGACTACAAACGACCCCTCTTCCCGGGCAAAACGGGTCAGTCCGCTTTGCCAGACTTCAATTTTTTCTCCACAGAGGACAAAAGCGCGAAGGTCGGCTTTACGATATACCGTTCCGGCTCCTTCCAACACTTCGAGGTCTATAAAATCAATTACTTCCTGAGCAATCCACCGACGCGGTTCTTTTTCTATCAGTTGTTTGATGCGGCTTAATTCTTGTGCATCCATATCCCTGCCGAACATAACGCCGTAACCTCCTGCTTCGGATACATCTTTAATGACCAATTTTCGGATATTGTCGAGGACATATTTTTTATCATCGGGATAATAGGGAAGATACGTGGGCGCATTTTGTAATTGGGGAACTTCATTCAGATAATACTCTATCATTTTAGGGACAAAATAACACAAACCTTTATCGTCGGCGATTCCGTTTCCCAAGGCATTCATTACAGCAACATTCCCTTTGGCATAAGCCCGCATCAGATTAGGCACTCCCAACAAGGAGGCTCTATCGAAAGCCAAGGGGTCGAGAAATTCATCTGCTACCCGCCGGTATATAACGCCGACTCTTTCCCGTTCATTAAAAAGGCCTTTGTAATACACTTTGTCGTCTTCTACTACTAAATCGCCCGGAAAAGCAAGTATCGCTCCTGTTTTTTCGGAAAAGAAAGAATGTTCAAAAAAAGCCGAGTTGAAACGTCCCGGAGTGAGTATCACAGATAATCCATTATCCACATTCACGAAATCCATTGTTTTGCGAAGCAAATCGGCATAATTCCGATTGTCGATAATTTTATTACATTCGAATGTATGTGGCGAGACTTTGCGGGTAATCGTTCGCGCAATAATGGGATATGAAGCGCCGGAAGGGATACGCAGGTTATCTTCAAGTACAATCCACGAACCGTCTTTAGCCTGTACCAAATCAATACCTGCTATGTGTACATATACTTTTTGTGGTGGTACAATTCCTTCGCATTGAGGAAGGTATCCTTTCGATGAATAAATAAACTCTTCGGGAATTACACCGTCTTTTATTATTTGTTTCTCGTTGTATATATCAGCCAAAAAACAATTGAGTGCCTTGACCCGCTGGATAAGTCCGGCTTCTATGAATTTCCAATCCTTGTGAGAGATGACACGTGGAAAAGGGTCGAATGGGAATAATTGCTCGTGAAAGACACCGCTTTTATACACACCAAACCTCACGCCGAAGCGTTCAAGCCATTTATTCACGGCATCTCTTTGTTCTATTAATGCATGCATTTTTTATTTTTTTTTGGTTTTACCTCTTTGATGCCTTT
>JAITXK010000067.1 GCA_031284765.1 Candidatus Symbiothrix sp. | reverse complement strand
GTAATGGTTGAAATTGCGCCTGCAAGTACTTGTTTTTGAGAGTATAGCGTCAATGCCGACGGATTTGTCAATAAATTTTCGGAAATGACCAAGGTGGCGTAGGCATTTTCGCCCGACTGTACGAACCGGTATTGTCCGGTATCGTGCAGGACGGGGAAATATTCGCCCGTTTCATCCACGACAACAATTGTTTTTGCTTCGCTTTCGTTCAGTTGCGAAAGCCAGAACGTGCCGCCCATCAGGCCGACGAATAGCACAGGCATTAATAAGGTAAGAATGATAAAGGATTTTTTTCTTACGCGCGTCAAATATTCTCTTTGGATGATGATGTTTATTTTGTTCATTGGGATACGGTTTGAATGAAAATATCGTTCATCGAAGGGGTTTCTTCTTCAAAGGCAACCACTTCGTTTTGTGGAATAATGGCGGCTAAAAACTCGGAATTGCTGATGGCTTGCAGTTTCTTTATCCGAAAAACATGCGTATTGCCAACCGATTGGCAGTCGATGATTTCGCATAGCGATTCGTTGACAATCAAGTCTTTCTGTGTGGTTTGTAATTTGAAAACCGGCTTCTTGAATCGTGTGCGAACTTCTTCCACACTTCCGCTCAGGACGACTTTGGAGCGATTGATTAGTGCGATTTCGTCGCAGATTTCCTCCACCGATGCCATGTTGTGAGTGGAAAAGAGAATGGTTTTGCCTTGGGCTTTCAGTTCGAGGATTTCATTTTTCAGCAGTTCGGCATTCAGTGGGTCGAAGCCGCTGAAAGGTTCATCGAAAATCAGTAATTCGGGGTCGTGCACCACTGTGATGATGAATTGCACCTTTTGTTGCATGCCTTTGGAGAGTTCTTCCAGTTTTTTGTTCCACCAATGGAGGAGGTCGAACTTTTTGAACCATTCTTTGAGTCGTTTTTCGGCTTCCGGCTTCGACAGGCCTTTCAGTTGGGCAAGGTAAATGGCTTGTTCACCGACTTTCATTTTCTTGTACAGGCCACGTTCTTCGGGCAGATAACCGATGCGATAAATATCATCGGCATGCGACAGGCGTCCTTTGAAGAATAATTCGCCCGAGTCAGGGGCGGTAATCCGGTTGATAATCCGAATCAGGGTGGTTTTTCCCGCGCCGTTGGGGCCTAAAAGGCCGAAGATTTTTTGCTCCGGCACTTGAATGCTTACATTATCCAATGCCAGATGACCGGAGTATTGTTTGATGAGGAACTTTGTTTCTAAAAAAATCATGTGTTGCGTGGGTGTTTTTTATGAGGCAAATTTATGGAAAAAAAGGGAGATTTGCAAAAAAATAATACTACTTTTGTGGTACAAAAAGAAATAGTCATGCAGAAGAAAAAAGAAGGATATGGATTTTTAATCAAATGGTTAATAGTGCTGGGCTATTTAATCATTTTAAATGGTTTATTCATACTCGTTTTCCAATGGACAAAAACCGACCCTGTTTCAAAATTGAATGACAATTGGCAGGCCTGTTTGCTAATGGTGAATTTTTGCTATTGCTTTTCCGTGCAATTGATTCCAATTTGGATTTACAAACCCATAATCTATGCCGACAAAGTGGTACAGCGTTCCTTTTCTCTCGTGACCATATATTCCGTTCTATTGATTGCTTGCCTTTTTTTTCTGTATTTGGATTCATCTGATTTTCCGGTGCGTCTTATTATCTATTATTATATCGGTTTATTTCTTCTGTTTCCGCTCTGGAGGTTCTATGTCAGGGAATTACTAAAAAAATACCGCCGTTACGGACGTAATTACAAACGTATCATCATTGTCGGAGCCGGGAAAAACGGATTAACGCTACATGAGGAAATAAAGAAAGACATGGCCTACGGATTTCAGATTTCCGGCTTTTTCGATGACAATCTTGCCTTGAAACAATCCTTGCCCAATTATTTAGGAAAGACCGATGAAGTGGAAGACTTTGTATTAAAACACCATATAGACGAAATATACTGTACGCTTCCCAATTCACAAGACAATAAAATCGTGCGGTTATTGAATTTTGCGGAAAAGCACATGATTCGGTTCTACTTGATTCCTGAATTTTCACGCTATGTCAAAAGGCACCTTACCTTGGAAAATATCGAATCGCTACCTGTCTTGGCAGTACGGTCTGAACCATTACAGACCATTCATAATCAATTTATTAAAAGAACTTTTGATATTGTTCTTTCTTTCTTGTTTCTCTGCTCGCTGTTTCCATTTGTATATATAGTAATGGGAACGATGATTAAATTATCATCACCGGGGCCGGTTTTTTTCAAACAAAAACGTACCGGTTTATACGGAAAAGATTTTTATTGCTATAAATTTCGCTCCATGCGAAAAAACAAAGACGCCAACGAAAAACAGGCAATACAAAATGATCCGCGGATTACGAAAATCGGTCGTTTCCTTCGCCGGTCGAATATGGACGAATTACCCCAGTTTTTCAATGTATTGAAAGGCGACATGAGCATCGTAGGCCCCCGTCCACACATGTTGAAACACACAGAAATCTATTCGACGATTATTGACAAATACATGGTTCGCCATTTGATTAAACCGGGCATTACCGGCTGGGCGCAAATCAACGGCTATCGCGGCGAAACCCGATTCCTCGAACAAATGGAAACCCGCGTGCGTTACGATGTTTGGTATCTCGAAAACTGGACGTTCTTCCTGGATTTGAAAATCATCTGTGTGACCATCCTGAATATGTTCCGAGGCGAAAAAAATGCTTGCTAATGTTCGAAACGATTACCATTGAGCAAGCCGGAAAATGGGATTCCATCGTGAAATCCATGCACTCGTACGATTTTTATCATCTATCTGCTTATCATCGTTTAGACACTTCGGGAAAGGCCGTATTGCTTCACATTCAAACAGAAAAAACCAATTTTGCCCTCCCTGTGCTGTTCCGCAACGTTGAAGGAACCGATTACAAAGACATTACATCCGTTTACGGCTATGCCGGACCATTGGCAAGCCAAACGAATCCGGCACAGGAAGACATCCGCCGGTTTCAAAACGAATTGAAAGCATATTGCGACACGCATAAAATCATCAGCGTTTTTGCCCGCCTGCACCCGCTCTTTGAAAATCAATCCGAATGGTTAGACGACTTGGGCAACGTAAACAACAGCAATTTAACCGTTGCCATCGATTTAACATTATCCGAAAAAGAACAACGCAAGCAATACGCCCGCTCGTTGAGATACCGGATTAATGCTTTGAAACGGAAAAACGTCCAAATCATCCACGCTTCCAACAAGCAAGAAACGGATACTTTTATTGATATTTATCGGGAAACGATGGACAGAGTCAATGCAAGCCCTCAATATTATTTTTCCAATGAATATTTTTACCGTTTTTTGACGGAAATTGATTCCTGCTTGTATTTGGCTGTCTATAACAATCAAATCATCAGTGGTTCGCTATGTACGTTTTCCGGTAATGGCATCATGCAAGCGCATTTGAATGCAACACGAAGCGCCTGTTTGCCCATCAGTCCGCTCAAATTGGTATTGGACGAAGCGCGTTTGGACGGCATAAAAAGAGGAATGCTTCGCTTGCATCTGGGGGGTGGAAAAGGCGGGTCAAACGATTCGCTGTTTATCTTCAAATCGCGGTTCTCGCACTTGCATTTCCAATTTAAAACCTGGAGATACGTCCATAATCCCCAAGCTTATAACAGGATGCTTCGCAATCAGTTCGGAGAAAACATCCCGCAAACGGATTTTTTTCCGTTGTACCGGTTGAATACAAACCGGATTTGAAGAAGTTTTTGTACTTTTGTGCTAAAATTCTTTTAAATGCAAACAACAAGCACCTACAAACGAACGCTTATTACCTCCGCCCTCCCCTACGCCAACGGTCCGATACACATCGGTCACTTGGCCGGCGTATATGTTCCGGCAGATATTTATGCCCGCTACCTCCGTCTGAAAGGCGAAGAAGTGTTATTTATCGGCGGCTCCGACGAGCACGGCGTTCCTATCGCCTTAAAAGCCAAAGCTGAAGGTATTAGCCCTCAGGAGGTGGTGGACAGATACCATTATATCATCAAAAAATCGTTTGAAGATTTCGGCATTACGTTTGATATTTATTCCCGCACTTCATCGGAAATCCATCATAAAACCGCTTCTGACTTTTTCCGCACATTGTATGACAAAGGCGAATTTGTAGAGAAAACGTCCGAACAATATTACGATGAAGAAGCCAAACAATTCCTGGCCGACCGCTACATCACCGGCAAATGCCCTCATTGCGGCAACGAGCGTGCCTACGGCGACCAATGCGAAGCCTGCGGAACATCGTTAAGTCCGTTGGATTTGATTCATCCCAAATCGGCCATTTCGGGAAGTATACCTGTTTTGAAAGAAACCAAACATTGGTATCTGCCCTTGGACAAACACGAAGCCTGGCTAAAAAAATGGATTTTGGAAGACCACAAGGAATGGAAATCCAATGTTTACGGTCAATGCAAATCGTGGCTGGATATGGGCTTGCAAGCCCGCGCCGTGAGCCGAGACTTGGATTGGGGCGTTCCCGTTCCGGTCAAAGGGGCGGAAGGCAAAGTGCTCTACGTGTGGTTCGATGCACCCATCGGTTACATTTCCAATACCATCGAACATTCGCCCAACGATTGGGAAAAGTGGTGGAAGGACGAAACTACCAAGTTGGTGCATTTCATCGGAAAAGACAATATCGTGTTCCACTGCATCGTTTTTCCAAGCATGCTGAAAGCCGCCGGAGAGTACATTTTGCCCGACAATGTGCCGGCCAACGAATTCTTGAATCTCGAAGGCGACAAAATTTCCACTTCCCACAACTGGGCAGTGTGGCTGCACGAATATCTGGAAGATTTCCCCGGCAAACAGGATGTCTTGCGTTACGTTTTAACGGCCAATGTGCCCGAAACCAAGGACAACGATTTCACTTGGAAGGACTTTCAGGCACGCAACAACAACGAATTGGTAGCCGTGCTGGGCAATTTCATCAACCGCGCCATGGTGCTGACTCACAAATTTTTTGAAGGCAAAGTACCCGTACAAGACGAACTAAACGAATACGACCGGCATACGATTGCGGAATTTGCACAGGTAAAACAGAATCTGGAAACCCATCTGAATCACTACCACTTCCGCGAAGCGTTGAAAGAAGCAATGAATCTGGCCCGCATTGGCAACAAATATTTAGCCGATACCGAGCCATGGAAATTAGTGAAAACCGATTTGACACGGACGGCTACCATTCTGAATATCAGTCTGCAAATTACGGCTAATCTAGCCATTGCTTTTGAACCGTTTTTGCCGTTCACTTCGCAGAAAATCAAACAATTAATCAATCAAAACCAATTAAAATGGACGGATTTGGGCAGCACAACCATCCTGGCGGCAGGTCATTCCATCCATCCGGCCGAATTATTGTTTGAAAAAATCGAAGACGAAGCCATCGAAAAGCAAATCGACAAACTGGAGGCTTCCAAAAAAGCCAACGAATTGAAGGCGCACCAAGCGAATCCAATAAAAGCAAGCATTGCTTTCTCTGATTTTGCCAATTTGGATATTCGCGTGGGCAAAGTCCTGGAATGTACCAAAGTGCCGAAAGCCGATAAATTACTGCAATTCAAAATTGATGACGGTTTAGGCGGGCGCACCATCCTTTCAGGCATTGCCGG
>JAITXK010000022.1 GCA_031284765.1 Candidatus Symbiothrix sp. | reverse complement strand
TTTCCAATATTAGTTACATTAATGCCTATCGTGGCGGAAGTAAGTTTTCGGCAATCACTAAAAGCATAATCTCCAATACTGGTTACACTGTGGGGAATTGTAATGGAAGTCAGACTGCTGCAATCACTGAAAGCATAATATCCAATATTGGTTACACTATTGCCTATAGTAGCGGAAGTCAGATTACTGCAACCGACAAAAGCATAATCTCCAATACTCGTTACACTATTGGGAATCGTAACGGAAGTCAGACTGCTGCAATACTCAAAAGCTGCCTCTCCAATACTGATTACACCTTTGGGAATCGTAATGGAAGTCAGATTACTGCAACCGCTAAAAGCATAATCTTCCAGATTGGTTACACTGCCGGGAATCGTAACGGAAGTCATACTACTGCAATTTTCAAACGCCCGCTCTCCAACACTGGTTACGGTATTGGGAATGATATAATTTCCTTTTTTTCCTGCGGGGCGAGTAATGAGTGTTGTTTTTTCTTTATTAAATAAAACACCATTTTCAGAGCTATACACTACATTACCGCTTTCTACTGCAATGGAAGTCAGATTATTGCAATCGTAAAAA
Source organism: Candidatus Symbiothrix sp. (assembly GCA_031284765.1). Taxonomy (GTDB): domain Bacteria; phylum Bacteroidota; class Bacteroidia; order Bacteroidales; family Azobacteroidaceae; genus Azobacteroides. Next base: position 10,565 of record JAITXK010000022.1, on the reverse strand, counting down.
ACGGCCTCTCCAATATTGGTTACACTGCTGGGAATCGTAATAGAAGTCAGACCACTGCAACTGCTAAAAGCATAATCTCCAATATGGATTACATTATTGGGAATCGCCAAAGAAGTCAGACCACTGCAACTGCTAAAAGCATAATCTCCAATACTCATTACACCATTGCCAAGAGTAATGGAAGTCAGACTGCCGCATTCGTAAAAAGCATAATTTCCAATACTCGTTACACCATCTCCAAGAGTAATGGCAGTCAGGCCACTGCAACTGCTAAAAGCATAATCTCCAATATTCGTTACACTATTGGGAATACTAATGGCAATAAGATTCCAGCAATTTCTAAAAGCATAATCTCCTAAATTGGTTACGCTATTGGGAATCGTAATGGTAGGAAGACTACTGCAAGAGCTAAAGGCCTCTGCTCCAATATGGGTTACACTATTGGGAATCGTAACGACTGTCAGACTGCTGCAAGAGCCAAACGCCCATGCTCCAATATGGGTTACCTTATCGGGAATAGTAATGGAAATCAGACTGCTGCAAGAGCCAAAAGTCCACGCTCCAATCTGGGTTATACTATTGGGAAGGCTAATGGAAGTCAAACTACTGCAACTGCTAAAGGCGCTTTCTCCAATCTGGGTTACACTATTGGGAATCGTAATGGAAGTCAGACTACTGCAAATGCTAAACGCCCGCTCTCCAATCTGGGTTACACTATTGGGAATCGTAATGGAAGTCAAACGCTCGCAACCATTAAACGCCCATGCTCCAATACTCGTTACACCCGATGGGATAGTAATGGAAGTCAGACTCCTGCAAGAACCAAAAGTCCCCTCTCCAATACTGGTTACACCATTGGGAATCGTAATGGAAGTAAGACTCCTGCAATCGTTAAAAGCATAGTCTCCAATACTCGTTACATTATTGGACATAATAACAGATGCAAGACTCTCGCAATGCACAAACGCCCTCTTTCCAATACTGGTTACACCATTCGTTATGATCACCTGCGTGATATCTTCTTTATAGGTCTGCCAGGGAGCCGTGGTGTCCTCTAAATAATCCCACATGCTCCCTATTCCACTAATCATTAGCGTATTATTTGTCAACCTCCAAATGATCTTATCTCCAGCGGGTCCACTTTGTGCAAAACTTGTTGTTGCCGTAAGCAGCAACACTCCTAACACTAAAAATGTCTTTTTCATATTCTATAATTTATTTGATGCGTATCATTTTAAGGCGATAAAGATAATAATAATACCTGAACTCCGATTAAAACTGATGATTTAAAATTCTTTCCCGCGCCATTTTCTCAAATTCCGTTCCCGTTTGCCCATAATTGCAATACGGATGAATGCTGATGCCCCCGCGAGGTGTAAACAGTCCGGTAACCTCAATGTACCTCGGCTGCATCAAAGCAATTAAATCTTTCATGATGATGTTCACGCAATCTTCATGAAAAGCGCCGTGGTTGCGGAAACTAAAGAGATACAGTTTCAGACTTTTACTTTCCACCATCCGGATGTTCGGGATATAGTCGATGAGGATGGTGGCGAAGTCGGGCTGTCCGGTAATGGGACAGAGGCTGGTAAATTCGGGACAATTGAAGCGCACCCAATAGTCGTTGCCCGGATGCTTGTTGTCGAACGTTTCGAGGACTTCGGGAGCATACTCTTGCTTGTACTCCGTTTTCTTTCCTAATGCGTTTAATTCCATATTATCTGCGTTTCATATATTCGTCTAAGCCGGCCTTGCGCAATCGACAGGATGGGCATTGCCCGCAACCATCGGCCAAGATGCCTTTGTAGCAAGTCAATGTTTCGTTTTTCACTAAGTCGAAAACTCCAAGGTCATCGGCTAAAGCCCATGTTTCGGCTTTGCTCAACCACATCAGGGGGGTGTGGAGGATGAACTGTTCGTCCATTGCCAGGTTCAACGTTACATTGGTCGAACGGATAAACGTGTCGCGGCAATCGGGATAACCGCTGTAATCGGCTTGCGATACACCCGTGACAATATTTTTGATGCCGTGCGAACGCGCAATCACGGCGGCAAAAGTCAGAAAGAACAGGTTGCGTCCGGGAACGAAGGTATTGGGATAAGAATCCGCAGGTTTTTCCTCGTCCATGACCATGTCGGGATTCGTCAACGAATTATCGGACAGTTGACTGATAACACTCGCATCCAACAATTGAAACGGCACCCCGGCTTTTTGGGCTATTTTTTCCGCTACTTCCACTTCCAAACAGTGGCGCTGGCCATAAGTGATGCACAAGGTGCGCACTTCCCTGAAATGCTTCAATGCCCAAAACAGGCAGGTCGTCGAATCTTGTCCCCCCGAATGGAGGACTAAGGCGGATTCATTTTTCATCTCTTTTATCATTATTTATTTAACCAAGGTTCGGGATTTATTTTCTCTTTTTCTTTCCATAATTCAAAGTGCAAAATCGTTGAATTACCGTTTTCTGCATCCGTGTATATTTTTCCGACATCTTGACCGGTTGTTACCTTGGCGCCTTCCTTTACATACACTTGATCCAAATAAGAATATAGTGTGATATAATTCCCGTGCCGTACCATGACCGACCAATGGAAGCCGGGTACGGCAAAAATACCGGTAATTATTCCATCGAACACTGCTTTGGCGGTATTGCCCGGTGTGGTTTTTATTTCAATACCGTTGTTGGTGATTTTCGTATTCCGCAAGTCCAGCAGTTCGCTGTATTGCTGTTCGCCGAAACGTCTGACAATCCGGTAACTCCCTTTTACCGGTAACGGCAATTTTCCTTTATTGCCGACGAAACTGGAGGATAAAGTGCGTTCCTCTTTCGTCATTTCAAATCCGCCTTTGGTTTCGGCTTTTCGCTCTACCGTTTTGTCTTTTTTGGCGGATGTAGCGCTTTTGGTTATTTCCGCTTGAATAATTCGTTCGATTTCGCGATTCAGCGCAGCTGCCTGCTTTTGTTTCGAGAGCATTTCCGCTTTCAGTCTTTTCGCATTTTTCTGCAAATCGGCCACTTGCGTTTCCTTCTTATGTTCTTCTATTTGTAACCGTTCCTCTTCCTCTTTCTTTTGCCCCGCCAAATTTTCTTTGTCAGTTTTCGAGGTCTGTAAAACTTTTTTATCTGCAATTAATTGTTGTTGTACCACCGTAATTTCATGCACTTGGTTGCGTTGCCATTGCGAATATTCCCTTAGATACAACATGCGGCGGTAAGACTGGGAAAGATTTTTGGCCGAAAAGATAAACAGTAATTGGTCTTGATGGTCTTTCTGCTTATACATCCGCTGAATAGCTATTACGTACTGCTGTTTTTTAGTTTGCAGATTCTGCTCCTTATCTTCGATTTGTTTTTCTTTCAATTGAATGGCACGGTCAATTTCCTGAATCTCGGCTTCCAGGACTTGCACCAGTTTTTTGCGGGATTGAATTTGTTGGGCATATAAATTCAATTGATCCAAGCGCAACTTAATAGACTGATTGGTTGCTGTAATCAGTTGATTGGTATTGTCGATCTCTTGCAACAATAATTTCCGTTGTTTTTCCAACTCTTTGGTCTTCGGAGTTTGGGCTGAAACCGCGAGAGCAAATAAACATGCGATAGCTATCCATTGTGTTCTCATACGAAACTGTTGATTAATTTAAGCGCTTGCCGGATGGATATTCGCGTGTATTTATTCGGGATGGTTCGCTGAATGGAAACGTTCGTATTCATGTCCACCGATTTGAATGTGGAGTTCATTCTATAGGCGCCGTCTTTCAGATTCATTATCCAATTTATATTCATCGGGAAAGGCGTTTGATTGGATGTCAGGCCCCAGGAGGTATATTCGCATTGCAGATTCTTCAACTCAGGATGTTTTTCCGCAAAAGACGGGTCTGTCCACAAAGCTTCTGCTGTAAGATAATCGAAAGTAAACGGCAACTGGTCTTGTATTTTCGGCATCGTTTCACAAAAATATTGCCCGTTGATACGGTCGAGGAGAATCATTTCATCGGGCGTGATAAGGATGCGGAAAACTTCCGTACCCAAAAACGGCATAAGCAGCGAGAGTTGCAGGGCTTCACCCTTCACCACCTTCAATTGCCCGTCCACCGACACGGAGGAACGTTTAGCGTTCGACTGTAGCGTCAATTTCAGATTGGCCGAAAGCGTTTGAAATGTAATTTCGTTGACGGCAACTGCCGGTTGCTGCGTACTTTTACAGGAAAAAAGCAGAGCCACCAGAGCGGAAAGACATAAAAACTTCGTTATATTATTCATAATACGTTCTGTCATTTATTTTACGATTGATAAGCGTGGTATCTTCTTCGTCTTCTTCGAGCAACAACAAGGCTTTTGTCCATTCGGCAACGGCTTTATCGGTGTTTCCGGTTTTGTAGAGAATATCGCCGTAATGTTCCAACAGTTCCGCACTCGGCTGTTTGGTTTTGGCGAGGGCGCTTTCGATATAAAACTTTGCCAACGAGTAATTTTCTTTTTGGAAAAACACCCAGGCGTATGTGTCGATATAGGTTGAACTATTGGGTTGTAACTGAACGGCGGTAGCCGCCATACGTTCGGCTTTGTCCAAATCGGTTTTGTCTAACGAAAGGAAATAGGCGTAATTGTTCAGTACCACAATGTTTTTATCGTTGTATTGTAGGGCTTTATCGTAATATTCATACGCCTGTTGCTTGTTGTTGAGTTGATGTTGCAAATCGCCGATTTGTCCCGAAAGGGTGGACAAAAGTCCCCGATTATCGGGCGGAGTCATTTCCAGACCTTTTTGGAAGATGGACAAAGCCGTTGGATACTCTTTTTTCAGATAATAAGCCGAGCCTTCGTAAAAATAAAATTCAGCGACATCAGGAAAGTAAAGCAATGCCTTTTCACAAACCGCAATGATTTCATCCGTATTTTCTTCGCTGACGACTATTTGCAGTAATTTCGTCCATGCGGTAAGGTCTTCCGGCAAGGCCTCCGTTACCACTTGAAACTGGAATTTGGCTTCTTCAATCTTGCCTTGTGAGAGTAAAAACTGGCCGTACATGCCATTCAATTCCTTGTCTTGCGAATGTTGCAACATCAGGGTTTCGAACAGGGTGTTTGCACGATTCTGGTCTTGCGGGTTGGTTTTCAGACCTTCGATATATCGACCGAGTATTCCTAATTTCATTTCAATATCCAAAGACGGATTTTTCAAGGCTTTTTCGATTTCTTGCGCCGAAGATTCGCTTTCGCCTTTGGCTTCGTAATAATTCGACATGGCGATGAAATAATAGGGGTCGTCAGGATTGATGTGAGCGGCCTTTTCATAGTAAATCAAGGCTTTATCGGGGTGATTGGCTTCGAGATAAAAATCGCCGATAAGAATTTGATATTTGGCTTCCTGCGGGAATTTTTGAGCCAGCAGTTCGATTTCTTTCAATGCCTCGTTCCGTTTTTTAATCGACTTGTAGAGTTGATACTTTTGCAGGGAAACCGCTTCATTCACGCCCATGTTGTTTTCCAATCCATTGAGGGATTGAATGGCTTTATCCATCTGATTTTGTTGCATGTAGAGATTGCTCAAATAGTAATGCCATTCCAGGTTCTGCGGATTCTCTTTCGTCAGTTCTTCGTAGAGGGTGATGGCTTCGGTGTTGTTACCTCTGTCGCGAAACAAATCGGCCAAAGTCCGTTTATATTCCGTATTATCGGGGGAATAGCGGACGGCGCGTTGTAAAGCGTCCAAAGCCTTATCGTCCGCTTTCAGATAAAGATAATATTGTGAAATCTCGTACAGAGCCGCCGAGGAAGTCGAATCAATTTTCAGGGCGTATTGCAGGGAATTGAACGCATGGGTGTGTTCGCCTTTGTGCTTCAAACGGAGCGCATCTAAAAAGAAATAATCGAATTTGCGCTGCTCTTCCAACGATAAAGGCGCCGGAAGTGTTGCAAACGCCGGCGAAAAACGAGATACAATTGCAAGGAAAACAAGCAATGAATACATTATTTTCCACTGTCCGACCGTTTTTTTAACGGCTTTATTATACGCCCGTATGTCCGAAACCACCTTCACCACGTATTGTTTGATTTAATTCGTCAGTTGATACCCATTCCACTCTTTCGTGCTTCGCCACCACCATTTGGCAAATCCGTTCGCCGTTGGTAATCGTAAACGGTTCTTTGGAAAGATTGATGAGAATGACTTTGATTTCTCCGCGATAATCCGCATCAATCGTTCCCGGCGCATTGACCAATGAGATGCCGTGTTTGATTGCCAAGCCGCTTCGGGGGCGAATCTGGGCTTCGTAACCTGCCGGCAATTCAATAAACAATCCTGTAGGAACCAACATGCGTTCCAAGGAACCTAACACAATCGGGTCATCGATATTGGCGCGTAAATCCAATCCTGCGGCCTGGGGTGTTTCATATTCCGGCAAAGCGTGTTTCGACCGGTTGATAACTTTTATTTTCATGATGCAATATTAAAACGGACAAAGTTAGTGATTTTGGGGGAAACTTGCTAAATTTTTTTACTACCTTTGTACATCATTTGAAAAATGCATGAAAGGTATGAATCTGAAAGGTTTGGGAGTAGCCCTCATTACTCCTTTTCAATCCAATGGCAAGGTGGACGAAAACGCTTTGTTGCAGTTGGCGGATTACCAACTGCAAAACGGAGTTGATTATTTAGTGGCCTTGGGCACTACCGCCGAAACGCCGACACTCTCGTTTGATGAACAAAAAAAGATATTGCAATTGCTGACGGATAAAGTCAATCATCAAATTCCTGTTGTTTGGGGATTGGGTGGAAACAACACCGCCGCCTTGGTGCAAGGCCTGCAAACGGCAGATTTTTCCGGTATTGATGCCGTTTTGTCGGTCGTTCCCTATTACAATAAACCTTCGCAGGAAGGCATTTATCAGCATTATAAACAGTTGGCGGAAGCCTCTCCGGTGCCGATTGTACTCTATAACGTTCCGGGACGGACGGGCGTGAACATGTGCGCTGAAACCAGCTTGCGTTTGGCGCAGGATTTCAACAACATCATTGCCATCAAAGAAGCTTCCGGCAATAGAGAGCAAATTAAAACCATTATCAACCATCAACCTGCCAACTTTCAAGTGATTTCAGGCGATGACGGCTTAACGATTGAATTGATGCAGGCAGGCGCCGTTGGGGTCATCTCCGTTTTGGGCAATGCGTTCCCGAAAGAATTTGGGCAGATAGTGCATCTTTGCTTGAAAGGCGATTACCAAACGGCTGCCGCGTTGGAGAAACCATTTGCAGATTTACTCCGGTTGCTGTTTGTGGAAGGCAGTCCCGCGGGAATTAAAAACATCCTGCATCAGATGGGACGGATTGAAAATAGACTTCGCTTGCCGTTGACGCCGGTTTCGCCGGCTACTCATGATAAGATTGCTGAGGCTTTGCGGGCAAATTTATAAGCGTTGACCTTGTGTCCAAAAATGGGCTAAATACTAAATTGAGGTGCTGGCCGAGCAAGGGAATAGAACACAGATAAAACAGAAAACACAGATTTACACGAAAGCATTTTATTTGCTGTATGAATCTATGTTTTCTGTTTTATCTGTGTTCTAATTTACCGGAGAACCACTTTCAAGGTTTTATCCCCTGCCCGCAGCAAATAAACGCCGGAAGGATAGCCCGACAAATCAACGATGTTTTCGCGGGTAGTTTGCAGCCATGCGCCGCTTGGATTATATACTTTTACCTCTGCGCCGTTAGCATTGCGAATATGCACCACGCCATTGGTGGGGTTGGGATAGATGGATAATGGTGCGGTGGCGATGGGTTCAATGGATGTATCGGCAAGGGGAAGTATTGTGCCAAACACACTGTTCCAATCACTGTTTCGATAAGCTTCCAATGAAATTGCAGGCACATACAGCACGTCGGCACTTACCGAAGTAAAATTATAACCGCCTATACTCGGCGGCGTATCGGCAAGACAAGTAACGGGTCGCACGTCAGCCCGCTTGCAGGCAGAACGATTTCGTTGGTGGTGTTGTCGGGCAGTGTCAAGTTCGCACTCGTTGTTAAACCGTGCTAACTACGTTTTGTCACACATTGCTATGGCGCGTGTTTGCCTTTTGTCAATAGGATTATACGTGTGTTTATCCGCCAATAAATCCTTATTTTGGGAATTTTTGGGAGATGTACTTCTTTTGACGATTTCGGAAATTTCGGAAATAATTCGGAAATAATTCGGAAATCACTTCCGAATTGGAAAAACATAAACGGCTAATTTTGTTTCGCCTTGTTTGTTTAACAACTCTATTTCAACCAATTCCGTCAAGTCTGTTCTTGCTGTTCTATCGGATATATTATATATATCTGCGTATTCTGAACTTGTAATTTCGCCTTTCGCTTTGAAAAATAACAAAGCATCAGTCTGCCTTTCATTCAATCCTAATTTCTTCAAATCTTCTTTGTTGTAAATATCTTTGCGAAAAACTGTCCAAAAATCGTTGCCTTTACAAGAAAATTGAGGTACGGGAATTTTGGCTTCAAGGCACAGATTTTTCATTTTGTCCATTCCACGCCCCCACGATTCTACATAACCACTTCGGAAAAAAGCGGTTGCAATATCGGGATTACGCGGTTGTGAAGAATGTTTGTCGAGCAAATCTTCAACCGTCCAATTTTCAAGCAGTCGTCCGTAATTCCAAATCATAATTTTGTTGGAATATACGCTGATTTGAATAGGGTAAGGACCTGTATAATCCTTGTGTGCAACAGCATTTAGCAATGCCTCGCGCAAAGCATCTTTCGGATATTCGTTGGTTTCAACCCGCGTAAGTCCTTCGTATGAAATCAACGCTTTGGTATATTTTGTGAGCAAAAAATCCATTGTTTTTTCAACCTGCTCAAAAAGATTGCCGTGAATTTCGTCTTGAAAAAGCAAATCGCTGTCGGTGCGGAAAAATCCGATTTTGATATACGCACCCGAAACATACTTTTCAGGATCGGGGTGGAAAAGCATTACGGCGGCTCTGTTCAAAAGATTTTTATCAATAAGTTTCAAGTTTTCAATAACTTGTAAAGGCGTATCGTTGCGGCTGTCTTCGTCAATACGATTGCTTTTTATGCCTTTTTCTTTGAAAAAAGTAAAAGTATCCGTTTTCAAATCTGCTACTTGCACATTTGGAACAGGCACACTGTCCCACTTTTTGCCAACGCGTTCCAATAAAAACTCGTTCAAAGCCGCACCTGTGAGTTCCTGTTTTACACTGCCGCTACGGTAAAAATACCTGCCGCGCAATGAAATAGGCACGGAGTATGGCATAACAACGATTTCGATATAATGTTTGCCGTCTTCCTGCAAAAGATTGACTTCGGCGGTAATTCCCAACTGATTTTTGATTTTGTTGGGGATTTTCTCCATCAAATCTTTGTAATCGGAAAAGCCAATCACATTTCCATTGTCATCTTTACCTATATAGATTTTGCCGCCCTGCGCATTGGCAAAGCCACAAATCCAATCTAAATATTCCTCATGCCACGAGGACTTGTATTCTATATTTTGAGATTCGGACATAATAATTTAGTTTAAATACTTTTCAATTAGTTGATTTATATATTCTGTTGAAATTTTTTCTTGTTCCAAACGCCAATTATTTGCTTTCAAAAGTTCGTATAATTGTTGTTCTTCTTCTGTCAAATTTAACTTTGTTGTGATTTTTGTAATTGTGCCTTCAAAAATACTGTCGGAAAAATTCTTGAAAACAGCCTCGCTCATCAAAATGCTTTGCGTATGCGGAAAATAGCCTCTGAATTGAGATAATATTTCAAATCCTTGCACATCTAAATCGCCCCAATAAAACAATTTCATTTGATTGAACCATTCCACATTTTTAAGATTCTCTACTTTGTAGCCACTGCCAAATATTACAATCGTCTTTTCAACTTCAGGCAAAGTTAAAGCAATGGTAAGTAAATTTGTTTTATTTTCAACAATCAATACTTTCTTTATCGGCAATCTTAATTGTTCAAATTGACTTACAGGAATACTTAAATCGTTAATCCCTGAAAAATAGGTTTGACTTATGTGAGTATCTAAAATTCGGAAACGTACCAATGGCTCACTGTATTTCAGGTTGAATCGTTTTTCAAAATTTGTTTCTTCCGTTTTCACAAAATCGGCAATTAATATATCTAATAACTCCTTAATTACTGATTTGTTGTTTTCTATGAATTTTGTATGAATTTGTATGGGCAGTTCCCGGATATATAAATTGGGGGCTGGCTCGGATTTGAAATAAGCACAAACTTTCAGAATGTCTTCCCATTTATCTTGATTATCAATGATTTTTTGTGGGTATTTTGTTATCCAATCTTTTAGTTCGGGAAATGTTGAAAGAATTTGCAGAATATTTTTGCGAAACACATCCACTTCTTTCTCTTTGTACAAATATTTTAGAAAATCGGATGCTGTTAAAAAACTGATTTCTGTAGGAATGTCCTGTGTCCCAATGCCTTTCTTTCTGATTGTTTGATATTTTACAGTATATCCGAAGCCTTTTTGTTCCTTTGAATTAGCAAGTAATGCTTTTAGTTCTGATTGGTATTCC
>JAITXK010000006.1 GCA_031284765.1 Candidatus Symbiothrix sp. | reverse complement strand
CGGTTTGGGCGGGTATGCTTATGGTTTGGAAGTAAAAAGCAGATTGTTGGAATTGGAGCGGGAGGGTGTCTAACAAGTAGATTTGAACACGGATAAAACAGAAAGCACAGCTTCTTTTTTCCCTTGCTGTATCGGACAATCTGGCGGAAGTTCCGGCAGTAACAAATTCCAAAAATTCATGCTGGCGGAAGTTCCGACAATAACAAATTCCAAAATTTTACGCTGGCGGAAGTTCCGACGGTAATAAATTTCGAAATTTTACGCTGGCGGAAATTCCGACGGTAGCAAATTCTAAAATTTTATGCTGGCGGAAGTTCCGGCAATATGGTTCCATTGACAATTTTCTAATATGAAGATAATGAATTACTCCAACTCCACCACCGTAATCCCTACACCGCCAAATTGAACATGTTCATCCTGAAAGTGTTTGATTCCCGGCACGGTTTTCAGATAATCGCGAACCATTTGACGTAAAGCGCCGGTGCCGGTGCCGTGCAGTATTCGAACTCGACCTGCGTTGCATTGGATGGCGTCGTCGATGTAGTAGGTAACCGCCTGCAACGCTTCATCAACCCGCATGCCACGCAGGTCAATTTCCGGCTTGAAAAGTTGTTTCTTCTCTAAAAGCGTATCAGAATAATGGACCGGATGCAGTCCAACCTTCTTCATTTGATTGCGACTCACTTTTTCCAACTGGTCAAGTTTAACCACGGTTTTGATGGCGCCGAAGGACGCAATCGCGGTTTTGCCGGTCATTTCCAAGACTTCGCCCGCCGTTTGCTGTCCTATGATGCGGACAATGTCGCCGATATTGATACCCGTTCGCTCATTCGCCGGTTGATGAAGGGGCTTGCTGTCATCGCGAATAGCCGTCCGAAGGGTTTCCAACGTCTTGCGCGCCTCCTTCGTTTTTTCCCTGTCCGCCTGCGCTTCTTTGATTTTTCGAATGGTATTTTCTATTTTCGCATTGGCATCAGCGAGCAACTGTTCGGCCTCCGCTTTCGCTTTAGCAACCAACTCTTTCCGTTGCTTGTCCATTTGTTCCAAACCGGTTTGATATTGTGCGGTCCGTTCTTCCAACTGCTTTTCCTGTTGGCGGATGTTTTGCCGTTTCGATTCCCAGTAGCGTTTATCGCGGACAATATCCTGCAAATATTTATCCATGTCAATATAATTTTTGCCTACCTTTTCGGATGCTTCAGCAATCACATCTTCGGGCAAACCGATTTTTCGGGCAATCTCAATCGCGAACGACGAGCCGGGATTGCCGATGGATAAACGAAACAAAGGGCGCATCTCGTGACGGTCGTACAGCATTGCACCGTTCACTACGCCATCGTGGTCTTCGGCAAAGGTTTTTAGATTTTGATAATGGGTGGTGATGATGCCAAAAGTCTGTTTGTCGTTGAAGCGATGCAGGAGAGCTTCGGCAATGGCGCCGCCGATTTGCGGTTCAGTGCCTCCACCAAATTCGTCAATCAAAATCAGCGATTGCGCATGGACATTTTTGACCATGAATTTCATGTTCGTCAGATGGGAGCTGTAGGTACTCAAATCGTTTTCGATGGATTGTTCATCGCCAATGTCCAAGAAAATATCCTGAAAAAATCCCGTTTGGGAGCGTTCGCCAATCGGAATCAACATGCCCGATTGCAGCATGTATTGCAACAGGCCAACCGTCTTGAGAAGAACAGACTTCCCGCCCGCATTAGGCCCGGACACAATGAGTAGCCTATCCGCAGCTCCCCCCCTCTCCTTGGAAGAGGGGCCGGGGGAGAGGCCAGAGGGGCCGAAAAGACCTATATCCAAAGGAATCACCTCTTTATTCTGCTTTTTATGAGAAAGATACAGCAACGGATGTATGGCGCGAATCCAATCTATTTGCTGTTTGTTTTCCATGACGGGTAGAATGGCTTCGATGGTCAAAGCAAACAAAGCTTTGGCGCGGATAAAATCGATGGCCGCCAGAAACTGATAGGAATGGATGATGTCCGGTATTTCAGGCCGCATGCGGTCGGTAATAGCCGTGAGGATGCGGACAATTTCGCGTTTTTCCTCGCTTTCCAGTTCACGGATTTTGTTGTTGGCTTCCACCACTTCGGCTGGTTCGATGAAAACAGTTTTGCCCGTCGCCGATTCATCGTGCACAATCCCTTTCAATTTCCGTTTGAAAGCGGGGGAAATAGGGATGACTAAACGGCCGTCGCGCATCGTGGGCGACACGTCTTTGTCCACCAAGCCCTCGGATTGAGCGGCACGCAAAATGCTGTTCAGCGTTTTTGAAATGCCTGACACCGTTTGCGTTAATTGCCTCCGGATAGCGCTCAGTTCCGGAGAAGCATTGTCTTTTACTTGACCGAACTTGTCCAAAATCGTGTCAATTTGTTTGGTTAGTTGGGGAAAAGAGGACACATCGACGGCTAATTCTTGTAAGTGGGGATAATGGCCCTCCCCTTCGGGGGATGTAGAGGCGCTTGGATGGAAAAAAGCGACAATCTCGTTAATCGTTTCCAACGAACGGCGGATATCGAATAATTCTTTTTCAATCAGAAAGGTCCCTTCAATGCGGATTTTCTTCAACGAATGGCGCACATCCAAAAAGTTATCGGAGGGAAAATTATCTTCTTCCTGAATAATCCGCGTAAACTCGTGCGTTTGATACAACTGCTTTTGGACAACCTCAAATTGTGAAGAAAAAGCCATCTCGGCAACTTTTTCCTCACCCAAAGGCGACAAGCAACGGTCGGAAACCAGTTGGCGGATTTTGTCAAAGCCTATCTTTTGTTCGAAGTTCTGCGGGTAAATCATAGTGTAATTCAGGCTCGTTTTGCTCTTCCGGCTTGCAATGCTTTCAAATTCGCCGCCACCATTTCTTCGCCTTTTTTCTCAAAAATCTGTCGAATGCCATTCTCTAATTTCGCAAAGTCAATGCCGATAGATGGCGATGCTGCACCCAACAGCACCACATTACTTGAGCGGGGTGACCCCAATTCTTTCGCAATGTCTTCCACATCCAAAATCACTTTGTTGGGAATAGCTTCATACGCCTGCATGATGCTTTCTATCGCGGGATAATTCGGAATATTTTCAAACGTATTGACATTCGTAACCACCCATCCGTCTTTTTTGAGGTAGGGGAGATAGCGCAACGCCTCCATCGGTTCCAACGAGATGATGATATCCGCATTGCCCAAAGGAATCAAATCCGAGGCAATGGGACGGTCGCTGATACGCAAATGTGACTGCACATCCCCTCCCCGCTGACTCATTCCATGGACTTCCGATTGTTTCATAAATAATCCGTCTTCCAAGGCGGCTTTTCCAATTACGGTGGCGATGGAAAGGATTCCTTGCCCGCCAACGCCGGCTAATATAATGTCTGTTTTCATGGTCTTATTTCTTTAATTTTGCTTTTCTTGCATACGTTTGAATACATTCCCGGCAAGGGACAATGACCGAAACGCCCGGGTATTCAATTTCTTTCCATATCAATTCTTTCATTTCCTCGTAATTCTTTTTGAGCGGAACGATGCCGTGCAAATGGTCGGGGTGAACGCCGATACCTTGACAGATTGCATGAATGCGCCCCGTAGCAGCCGAATCTTGTCCGCCTGTCATGCCGGTTGTTTCGTTGTCCGAAATAATAATCAGTACGTTGGCATCGGCATTGACACAATCCAGCAATCCCGTCATGCCCGAATGGGTAAATGTGGAATCGCCAATGACGGCTATCGAAGGGTAAATACCCGCATCCGCAGCTCCTTTCGCCATCGTGATGGACGCGCCCATGTCGATACAGGAATGAATGGTGCGGAAGGGAGG
>JAITXK010000058.1 GCA_031284765.1 Candidatus Symbiothrix sp. | reverse complement strand
CATTTATTGGAAATGGAATGCTGATGGCACCTGTGATATGGGCAAACGCACTTGACAATTATCATCAAAAAGAATCTATTAAAATTTATTTAAATGACTATTTCACGACTAAAAATATTGTAACCGGAAAAATAGAGAAAACGAATAATACGTACTCAATCCATCATTTTGTGACTGATTATGCATCGGCAGAAGACAAAATGATTAGATATTTATATCAAAAAATAAATGCTATATTTGGATATAAAACTATTTTGGCTAGTTTTTTTTCGTATTTTGTTGGATTTTATGTTAAATGTAGAAAGTATATAAAAAGGGCATACTAAATAAAAAACAGGGTTTTTCTTATGCAGAAAAACCCTGTTTTTTTTGTGTTGCTACAATTTATCTAATACCCAATTTCTTTTTCAAATCAGCAGGAATTGCATCTTTATGCACCACGATATCTATGGTTTTATAAGCTACAAACGGTACAGATGCGTACCAAATACCTTTGTAGGGAGAATTTGTTCCCCAGGAATTTTTTACCATATAATAATTAGCTCCGTTTTGGTCTTGAGCAATACCGTAAATCAACATGCCGTGGTCGTCTGTCGTTTCAAAATTGTCGAAACCTTCCTGGCGCATTTCTTGGGTAATGGTTTTTTCCGGAAGCGGATAGTTGATTTTGGAGATTGAATCTTCTTTTTCTTTTTGAGATAATTGCAACCAATGCGCTTGGTCGGAACCGGGTAGTCCCGTCATATTTATATCGGGTATAACAGCAATTCCTTTTCGGTTGAAACCTTTTTCGCTCACATCGGAAGCCCAAGCAACGGTGTATCCTTTATTTACGGCATTATCAATCACTTGCATCATTTCATTTAAAGGAAGATTGTAGGCAGTGGACCAACGCCAATTGTCCGGAATCTCAATCGCAAACGTGCTATAAAACGGGTGGTGCGTGAAAGAAGTCAAGGTAATATAATCATCGGGATGGATGCCTAACGATTTTGCATAACTTTGCGGCGTATATTGTTTGCCGTTGTAGGTAAACGATTGGGGAATTTCGCCTAAATAGGCATTCAGAATGCCGTTATAAGCCGATTTCCAAACTGTAGATAACTTTTTGTTCGGATTGTGAACGATTACTTCCACAAACGCTTTCGTAAGTTGGTCCAATTCGGCGTGTTTGTGACTTTCTTCTCCGTAATTCAAACCGGTCTTTACTTCTTCAGGCACAATACCATAAGCTTTGATGCAGTCCAAGACATCGGCAAATGAACCGCCGCCCGCAAAGTTGCATGTTCCGTGCATGCGGACGTATTTGTCGGCCTTTTCTTCATAATTTTTATGAACGATAAACATTTCGGACAAATCCTGTTCGCCTTTGCCTTGACGAATTAATTCCGCTTCCAGAAATCCTAAACCCGAAAAACTCCAGCAAGTTCCCGAACTCGCCTGATCTTTGACTGATGTAATCGGATTTTCCTTCACGGTGGTAAACTGAAATTCTTTGACCTGTTTGGCGATGGAATCGGTTTGCGCCGACCCTGACCACGCCAAACTTAAACACACAAATACAAATAAAAACTGTTTCATTGAGATTTTATATTTTAAAAATTTAGAGCAATAAAGATACTGACTTTAGGGCAATCCATCCATAAGATTAGAACTTTTTAAGGTTTATATTTGGATTCTTGCAACAATTTAAGGGATTCGGTTTGTTCCATTAGTTCCTGCCACGTGGTTTTCGATTGATGTTTCATATAAGCCGAAATAATTTGATAACCCAGCCAAATGCCTACCCTTCCCGGCGATTCGGACGGCAGAGAGGGCGTGTAAGGCGCTTCCTTCAAATAAAGTTCCGTGCGGACAAAATCCGGTTGAAATAAGTGCTGATTTTCCAGTATCGTTTTCCAAATGTGCGATTCATGGTTTTTGCACCAATCGTATTGTTGTGGGGTATAGGCGACAATTTCGTGGGCTTTCCTGTTGGGAAGCGCTTGCGAAATCAGGTATCTTAATTTACCTTCATACAGCATTTTATCTAATAAAACTTCATCATTGCCTTTAAATGGAAAATTGGCCATCAAAAACCCCAATAAATAATCGGGAACGATGCGGTCGGGTGACATCAACTGCCGCTGGTAATCGTAAAAAAACTCCTGATACAGCGGATAATCGCTACCCATGTATTTATCGGCCGAGAGGGATAAAAATTCATCATTCACAATCACATTTTGATTCAAGCCTGAGACGTGCATATAGATTTTGGGCTGTTTCAATGTCTTCAAGTGCTGCAACAAGGTTTCCATTCCGGCGGAAAGTTCGGTATTGATGTCCGAAATATCGGCAAATTGGACTTGTTCATCGCGAAACAACGCCATCAAAGTCGGTTCGGAAAAATAATTGTGCAAACGTTTGTAGAAACCGGCGGAATCGGATTTGCCGATATGAATCACCTTTTCACCCCATTCATCCAAAAAAGATTTAGATGAAATAAGTGCGCTATCTTTTTTATTAGCGGTCAGATAGTGATATAAATTTGAATCAAAACGTACAATCTGCAAGTCCGGATTTGACTCGCTAAACACTTTTTTGTGCGAACAACTCAACAGCAAAAAGCTAAAAATCAAACAGAAATAAAAACGAATATGCATGATTTATTAACGCACCGGTACCGCTAAAATTGTTATCTTTACCATCTATTTCAAACAATTTTATGCAAACAGAAATACATCCCTGGAATTGGTACGTTCCGGAAAATGCCCGGACATTGATTATCGGAACATTTCCCCCTACGCTCCGCAATTGGTCGTTCGATTTTTTTTATCCGAATAAAAACAATTATTTTTGGAAAATCATTGCAAGCATTGCAGGAAAACCATTAAATTATCTATCAGGAGATGAAGCCATTAGAGAACGGAAACGCTTGTTGAACCATTTACAACTCGGACTGTCCGATATGGGCAAGATCATTTGCCGGACAGCAGACAGTTCATTGGACGAAAATCTGCAAGTGATAGAATACATGAATATTTTTCGTCTTTTGAGCGAAAACCCGTCGATTCGCAAAATCATTTTTACCAGCAGTTCAGGCAAATCAAGCGCCATGCGGTGGTTTAAGGAATATTTATCGGTACATGATATTCCCTTTCAAATTCCGAAAGGAGAGCGGCCGCTCAGGCAAATTCTTGATTTAGCCGGACGAAAAATGGAAATTGTGTTGTTGTATTCTACCTCTCCAAGGGCCGGAGCGGCGATTTCTTTGGAGCGATTGACAGGCTTGTTTCGGGAGGAGATTGTTTCCGTTTGATTCATTGCTGCACTCAAAAAGATTTTGAGCATACTCCTAAAGATTTTGAGCGTAAAGAATTATATTTGCAAACAAATTAAACATCATCATTTATATTTATGAACAACAAGAAACTCCTTCTACTCAGCAACTCCACCAACACCGGTGAACCTTATCTCTTTTGGTCGCGCCAGGAACTCCAATCTTTTTTGGAAAACGCCCCGACAACCGCTCTCTTTATCCCCTACGCCGCCGTTACGTTCAGCTACGACGAGTACGAAGCGAAAGTGAGCAAAGTTTTTGCCGACTTCAACTGCCGGATTACCAGCGTACACAAAGCATGGAATCCTGCACAAGCCGTTGAGGAAGCCGAAATGATTATCATCGGCGGCGGCAACACATGGCGATTGGTGCAGCAAATGCGCGAACACGGACTGATGGACGCAATCAAGCAAAAAGTGGAAACGGGAACACCGTACATCGGTTGGAGCGCGGGAAGCAATGTCGCCTGCCCCACCCTCAAAACCACCAACGATATGCCGGTGGTTGACCCCAAAGGATTTTCGACTTTAGGCCTGATTCCGTTCCAAATCAATCCGCATTATTTGGATGTTCATCCGGCAGGACACGGCGGAGAAACCCGCGAAGACCGTATCAAGGAATTTATCGAAGTCAATCCTGACACGTTCGTTTTGGGCTTGCGCGAAGCTTGTTTATTAAAATTGGAAGAAAAAAAACTGCAACTTATCGGCTCAAAAACCGCCCGGTTGTTCAAAAAAGGACAAGA
>JAITXK010000144.1 GCA_031284765.1 Candidatus Symbiothrix sp. | reverse complement strand
TGGAAAAAACGTATCCTTGACCCCGCCGTCCGAAAAAGGAAAGGCGAAATAGAGCGCCGGTTCATGAAATACGTCCCGGACATAAAGACACGATTCCACGGTTTGCCGGATTTGTTCTTCTTCCGAAAGCAAAGAGTAATGCGGATGGTCGATGCTGTGTCCGCCGATGGTAAAACCGTTTTTCTGCATGGTTTTTAATTGTTCCACCGTCAAATAGGGCTGTTGCTGTTGCAAATAATCCTGAAAATCAATTCCCTGTACCGCCGCTACGACATCCAGGAGAGCGTTATCGGCAGAGTTTATTTTTTTTATCTTTTGGATGGCAGCAGAAACTCCCTTTTGGCGCCGCAACTTATCAATTATCAACGCCGCCTTATGCCGGAAAAACAACTCCTGATTATCCACAAACCGGCTGTTTACAAAAACCGTTGCCGGAATGCCTTTTTCCATTAAAACAGGCAGGGCGTTGTGATACACTTCGCTCAAACCGTCATCAAAAGAGAGATGAAACGACGGTTGGGTAATCTTCTTTTCTTGTGAAACATGTTTCCGGATAGCGTGAATATCCACCGCCTGAAAATATTTCAGCAGGTAATCCAAATCCTGACGGAACGTTCGAACCGATTTCGGAGCATACAAAGGATGAATATGAGGCAGATAATTGTCCGAAACCGTATGGTAGAACACATTCACAACCGGCTCGCCGGTAGAACGAATCAAGCGGTGCAAGCCTGTCAGGAAAGCGGGCAATTGAACTAAAAACGGTTTCAAACTCTTTAAATACATGGAGATAATGATTGGAAGACACAAAAATATGAAAAAATATTGTATTTTTGTGTGTTTCATTTATTTCATTTTCCAATACATGATGAATAAACCGTTAGCAGAACGAATGCGGCCCCAATCGCTGGACGATTATGTCGGACAAAAGCAGTTGGTCGGTCAGGGGAGCGTGCTCCGAAAAATGATTGATTCGGGGCGTGTCCCGTCGTTTATCCTGTGGGGACCGCCCGGGGTCGGCAAGACGACTTTGGCCAAAATCATTTCCAAGCAATTAGATATTCCGTTTTTCACGCTGAGCGCCATTAATTCCGGCGTGAAAGAGGTGCGGGAAATCATCGACAAGGTGAAGAGCACACAGTATTTCAACAATGTGCGTCCGATTCTGTTTATTGACGAGATTCATCGCTTCAGCAAATCACAGCAGGATTCGCTGCTGGCGGCGGTCGAAAACGGAACCATTACGTTGATTGGTGCAACCACCGAAAATCCGTCTTTTGAAGTCATCCGGCCACTCTTATCCCGCTGTCAAGTCTATGTGTTGAAAAGTTTGGAGGATGCCGATTTGCTCAACCTGCTCAACAAGGCATTGACGGAAGACATTGAATTGCAAAAACGCATCGTCCACATCCAAGAAACGGCTGCCATCCTGCGCTTTGCCGGCGGCGATGCGCGGAAACTACTGAACATACTCGAATTAGTTATCGAAGCCGATGAAAGCAAAGAAGTCGTCATTACCGATGAAAAAGTGGTTGACCGCTTGCAGGAAAACCCTGCTGCCTACGACAAAGACGGCGAGATGCACTACGACATCATCTCCGCCTTCATCAAATCCATTCGCGGAAGCGACCCCGATGGCGCGATATACTGGCTGGCGCGAATGGTTGCCGGTGGAGAAGACCCGAAATTCATCGCCCGCCGCTTGCTCATTTCCGCTGCCGAAGACATCGGCTTGGCCAATCCCAACGCATTGCTGCTCGCGAATGCCTGTTTCGATGCGGTGAACAAAATCGGCTGGCCGGAAGGGCGGATTCCTTTGGCGGAAACGACCATTTATTTGGCCACCAGCCCTAAAAGCAATTCGGCATACGAAGCTATCGGCAACGCCTTGGCCGAAGTGGCGCAGTCGGGCAATTTACCCGTTCCACTGCATCTGCGGAATGCTCCTACCAAACTGATGAAGGACTTGGATTACGGCAAAGACTACAAATATGCCCATGCGTACGAAAACAATTTTGTGGAACAGGAATTTTTGCCCCAAGTCCTCTCGGGTAAACGATTTTGGACGGCGCAAAATAATCCGCAGGAAGTGAAGATTCAGGAGCATCTCAACCAGTTATGGAAGAAAGAATAGAAAAAGAAACAAACCTGTCCCCCGCTTCATGTACTTGATTGAGCGTAAACGCATCGGGCGCATCAAAAAAATCAAAAACAATCGGTTTCTTTTGGCTTGCCGGCTTTTTCCAAAGGCCTATTACTTGCCTATCCGCTATAATAACCGGACGAAAGATACCGTTGGAAGAAATGATTTTACGATAATGGGCTTGACTAAGAGCTGCTTGACGGTCCCTGTAGCTGATTAAATATTCATCAAAAGCAGGCAATAAATGCACCGGGGGTTCAACAGAAACGTTGTTGGCGGACTGACTTTTCCAATATGTTTGCTCGTTCATTATTTCGGAGGAAAGTGTGGTTTGAATGTTGCCTAAGGCTTGTTTTGCATCCGATACGGATAATCCCGACCACCAGACAAAATCCTGCAAACTGGCAGGACCATGACTGTTGAAATAGATTTGCGCCAATTTTGCCAAGGCTTCTTCTTTATGCAACGGTTTTGCGGGGGCGACGCGCTCATCCAGCAAGGCGTAGGTGTGGCTTTTCCCTTTCAAAGCGCCACTGCACACAATGCCTTCCACTTCCGCCCGCATCATAAAATGAACCATACGCGAAGCATTGACCTCAATTCCCGCTTTTTGCAACTCGGTTGCCAACTCCTCCCGTGTGAGTTGCATTCCTTCCAAAGCTTTTTGTATGGTTTGATTACTTTTGCTGTACAATGCATCGGTAATTTCCAAATCGCGGTCTCTTGCTTTGGACATTGCTTTAATTTTACCGGCAGACAGCGCCAGCATCCAGCGAATGTTTTCGGGCGATACAAAATGCCATGTGGGACGTAAAACGTGCGTGCGAATCATTTCCCCTTGATTGAAAGCGGCTTCAATCCTCTTTTCCGAATATCCCTTCAGACGAATGCCTATCGCCCATTTCGCCATCGCGTAATCCTGCGCTTGAATGGCGCCCATCCACGATACAATCTCTTGGGGTGTTTCCAACTTGCTATGCGATGTTGTACCTGACAAATGTTGGCTTGCAAGGCGCAGTTGGGCTATTGTCTGTGCTTGATTCATAAGGTGAAACCTTTCATCAGATTGCCGAATAAATTCAACATATTGAGCACTGTTTCTTCACTTTCAACCGGAATTTTCAGATGGGTTTTGCCGGTTTCTGCGTCTTTTTCCACTAAGGCGTGAACTAATTTTTCGGTACTTTCTTTGGATGATAATGCTTTCGCCAAGCCATTCAAGAAAGAGAATCCTTGCGTAAGCAATTCCGAAGGATTGGCTTCCTCCGCCATATTCGGATCTTGTTCTTCCTGTTGAATGGGTTCGGAAGTTACCGGAACTTCAATGTCTTCTTCATCCACCGGTTGATACGGTATATCTTCTGTTTCGGACGATGCAGTCATTTGTTCAATGTCTTTCATGAATGCGTTGAACTTACTGTCACTCAGAAAGATTGCACTTTCGCCCTGATCCAAAATTCCTTGTGCAAGTGAAGCTTTGAATTTCAGCACATCCAGCATTCGGTGTTCAATGGTTCCTGTTGACACAAAATTGATGACCGATACACTGTTTTTCTGTCCCATGCGGTGAATGCGGGCAATGCGTTGTTCCAAAAGCGCCGGATTCCAGGGTATATCCATATTGATAATCAGGGATGCCACCTGTAGATTCAGGCCGGTACTTCCGGCATCGGTAGAAAGGAAAACCCGGCAGTTTCCGGATGCATTGAATTGGTCAAACAAGTTTTTGCGTTCCTTGCTCGGAACGCCTCCGTGGAGGTATTGATATTCGATTCCGGCAGCGTCAAGTTCGGCGGCAATAATACGTGTCATGCGTTCCCATTGGCTGAAGATAACCGCTTTTTCCTGATTACCATCGAAATATTCCGACAAGATATTCATCAATTCATTGATCTTGGTATCGTGCCGTGTCTTTTGATCAAGCAAATAGGTACTGTCGCATGACATGCGCATCAGATTGAGATTGATAAGCAATCGCTGCCGGTCTTTTTCGGGAAGGAAACCCAATTTTCGCCATTTAAAGACTAAACGGGCAACGACATCCTGAAATTCCGAATGCATATCCTGTTGCTGTTGCGTCATGGGTACAAACAGGTTTTTGTCCATCCGTTCGGGCAGTTGCAATAAGACATCGCTCTTTCGACGGCGTTTGATGACACGAGCCAATTGTTCGCCGATCTCGTCCAGATGCTGATAACCGATAATCTTTCCGTTGTCGTCTTTTACCTGGTAATAATCGAGAAATTTATAGTATGGCCCCAATTGGTAGGGATTGATAAATTGGACGATGGAATACAGCTCTTCCAGTTTGTTCTCCAAAGGTGTTCCCGTAAGTACCACACAATAAGGCGTATGAATCTTTTTAATGCCTTGTGCTATTTTGGTTTTCCAGTTCTTGATGCGTTGTGCTTCGTCCAGCACAATCATATCAAACTGTTGATTCATAACGTGCTTTATATCGTTTACAACGGTATGATAAGAAACGATCTTATAAAAGGAGTTGCCTTCGTATTGTTTCCAACGGACATGCGGCAAGCCTTCGATGACCCAAGCGTTTTCGCCGGTAAACTTTGCTATTTCGCTTTGCCACTGATATTTCAATGAAGTCGGACAAATAATCAGCACCTTTTCAATACCCCGTTCTTTACGAAACAGTTGACAAGCGCCAATGGCTTGAATGGTTTTTCCTAGCCCCATTTCATCGGCAATCAGGCTGCGTCCCGCTTCAAAAGCAAAACGGATACCGTCCTGCTGATACGGGAAAAGGGTCGCATTTGTCAATCCGGTAAATGCTTCGGGGGAATTGTATTTCGTAGAAATCCGGTGACGATTTTTATGCTCACGTATGTCTAATACAAATTCCAAGGCATCGTCATAACAACGGAAAGCAGGGTCAATAGCCGTTGCCTTCTCCAAAAAATCCTCAAACGTATCGGATGCATCCGGAAGAAGATTGTGGTGGGCATCGAAATAGGTCTTTGCAAGATTTTCAAAATCAGCTTTGTGGTCGCTCCCGATGCGAATTTTTACTTCGCGCCCGTTGATATAGGACAAGTAAACCGAGGTGTAGGCAGGAATATATTCTTTATCCAAACCGGTGATTTTCGGATCATTCTTTAATTGGTAAATGACTGCTTCCAAATGTTTACAAGTTCCTAACCGATTGGTTTTGAAATCCATACAAGAGCAAAAATTCATCGGACTATCCACACCCCGGAACGCCACTTTATACGCATTTCCGGTTTCCGGATTTTTTACATGATAAGTACCGAAGGGCGATTTTGAATGATCTACTTTCTCTATTTCAAAAAACTTGTTTTCGGCAAATTGTTTACGAAGGGCGATTTGCCATGCTTCTAAAGATAATTTTTCGGGCTTGTAATGGTAAGGAACCGATGACTGCGCTTTGCTGGGGGATGTTTTTGACGTTTTCTTCGTTGTTGATTTCATTATTTATTGTATATTTTTCGGCAAAAATAACGAATTAATTTTATTTTTTCATAATCATTCTTTTGTAAATTTGAAAATTTATGTGTACGTTTGCACATTAAAATTCTAAAACAGAAATACAGTATGAAATTTGTTGTATCCAGTAACTTATTATTGACCCACTTACGAACGGTAGGCGGAGTGATAGCCTCAAAAAATCCAATTCCCATTTTAGATTGTTTCTTATTTGAACTTCAAGGCACGCAATTAACCATTACGGCGGCGGACAGTGAAACAAGAATGGTCACATCCATCGAAGTAAACGAGGTGGAAGGAAGTGGAAAATTCGCCGTGACATCCAAAAACTTATTAGAATCGTTGAAAGAACTACCCGAGCAACCGGTTAAATTTGAAATCAATGACGAAAGTTTGGCCATGTTTATCTATTATAAAAACGGTAAATACAATTTCGTTGCACAAAATGGTGAAGAATATCCTCAATCGAAACCATTGAATGATGATGCCGCCAAATTAACGCTCAGCGCATCCGATTTGTTGGCAGGTATTTCCCATACCATTTTTGCCACAGGTGAAGATGAACTTCGTCCCGTCATGAACGGCGTATTCTTTGACATCAGTCCCGAAAACATTACGTTTGTAGCTTCCGATGGTCATAAATTGGTGCGTTTCAAAAATTTAAGCGTTACGGGAAACGAAACGGCCACATTTATCTTACCGAAAAAGCCGGCTACCTTGCTGAAAAACATTTTATCCCACGAAAAAGGCGAAGTAACCATTGGTTTCGATACCAACAACGCCTACATCACGATGGAACGTTTTGTAGTGGTATGTCGTTTAATAGAAGGTCGTTACCCTAATTACAACGGCGTGATTCCAAACAATAATCCTTACAAAGTAACCGTTGACCGTTTGAGTCTGGTGAATGCACTGAAACGTGTAACCGTATTCTCTGATTCCGGCACCAATCTGATTAAATTGCATTTTTCGGCCAACAGCATCTTTATTTCGGCTCAAGACATTGATTTTTCCACTTCTGCTGAAGAAACATTGACCAGTCTTTACGATGGCGTAGATATGAGCATCGGCTTCAAAGGAGACTTGTTGATTGAGATTTTAAACAACCTCATTTCGGAAGAAGTGATTATCGAATTGGCAGACCCATCACGTGCAGGCATCATGCTTCCTGCTGAAAATGAAGAAGATGAAGACGTGCTGATGTTGTTAATGCCGATGATGCTGAACGAATGAAACTGAATTTAAAAAATCCCATCGTCTTTTTTGACCTCGAAACCACCGGTATCAACATCGTTTCCGATCGCATTGTGGAAATATCTTATTTAAAGGTAATGCCCAATGGCGACGAAGAATCCAAGACGCGGCGTATCAATCCCGAAATGCCGATACCTCCGCAAGCGACTGAAGTACACGGTATTACGGACGAAGATGTAAAAGATGCCCCTACCTTTAAATCCATTGCTAAATCGCTGGCCACACAAATTGAAGGCTGCGATTTAGCGGGATATAATTCCAATCGTTTCGATATTCCGCTGTTAGCCGAAGAATTTCTACGTGCCGATGTGGATATTGATATGATGAAGCATAAATTTGTGGATGTGCAAACCATTTTCCACAAAAAAGAACAGCGCACTTTGACTGCAGCCTACAAATTCTACTGTGACCTTGAACTAACCGATGCCCACACCGCCGAAGCCGATACCAAAGCGACGTATGAAATTCTGAAAGCGCAATTAGACCGTTATTCCGATTTGCAGAATGACATTGCTTTTCTGTCCGAATACTCTGCTTTTGGCAATAACGCAGACTTTGCAGGCCGGATTGTTTATAACGACAAGCATCAGGAAATTATCAATTTTGGAAAATACAAAGGCCGCCTGGTCGAAGATGTTTTCCGTGAAGATCCGGGTTATTATGGTTGGGTAATGCAGGGCGATTTTCCGTTACATACAAAAAAGGTTTTGACTGCTATTAAGTTGCGGTCGGCGTTTAAGAAGTAAGCAACACCACATTCTCCACATGATGCGTATGCGGAAACATATCGACCGGTTGCACTTTACTGACCTTGTATTTTCCACTCAATAAATTCAAATCACGCGCTTGAGTAGCAGGATTGCAACTGACATACACAATTCGTTGCGGTTCGGCAAACAAAATGGTTTCAATCACATCGTCGTGCATGCCTGCGCGGGGCGGGTCGGTAATGATTACATCGGGACGACCGTATTGTTCGATGAAAGCGGTATTCAAAATATCTTTCATATCGCCTGCAAAGAACAAGGTATTTGTGATATTATTGATTTTGGAATTGATTTTCGCATCTTCAATCGCTTCGGGAACATATTCGATACCAATAATTTGCTTGGCACGGGAAGCGATAAAATTAGCGATTGTCCCTGTGCCGGTATATAAATCGTAAACCAATTCTTTTCCGGTTAAGCCTGCAAAATCGCGGGCTATTTTGTACAAATTGTAGGCCTGCTCGCTGTTGGTTTGATAAAAGGATTTGGGACCAATTTTGAATTTCAATCCTTCCATTTCTTCAAAAATAGATTCGTTGCCTTTGAAAACATGAATTTCCTGGTCGGTAATCGTGTCGTTGGCTTTTCCGTTGATGATATAAAT
>JAITXK010000118.1 GCA_031284765.1 Candidatus Symbiothrix sp. | reverse complement strand
CCGGGAGTGTCTATGCTTACCTGCAATCCATCAGCCAACCGCACTTCGCCGCTCTTATAAAAAACAGCCTGAAAGATATGTAATTTTCGTTGCCATACAGCCTGAATGAATGGGGTGTTGGACAGGATCTCCACATCGGGGGACTTGGCGGCGATTTCAACTTCCCGTTGGTTTGCGGCAGGCATCACGATGTATTGATAAGTGGCATTCTGCGCCCGTCTTCCGTGGTTAATCCACAGTTTGAATACCTCTTTACGGACTTCGTCTTTGGATATGTGGGTTTGATGATTGACGAGATACCAACTGCCTGTCTGCTCGTAATTGGACAATACGACTTTTGCCGAATCGGGGAAAATATACCCAACTCCGTCATGAAAGACCCAACTCAAATCGCTGTACGGATGTTCGCCCTTCGGCAGAATGTGGGCTTTTCCATCTCCGCCTCCGATTGTCACATCGCCGTTTAAAAAACACTGATTCAATGTAGTAACGATTGGTTGATTTGTGCCGGAAGTGATGCCTGCTCCCAGACAAACATATTCCTTGTCAAAAAAGAACCACGACTTACGCGCTTTCAACGGGTCGTGCGGACTGATGAAATCGAAAGCGACGGCGCCATACATGTCGTCCGTAACGGCACCTACGAAATCCATCACTCCTGCCTTTTGTATTTCATTTTCGGAAGGAAGCGCGGGCTTTTGCAGAATCGTTGCGCCGGGTATCTTTTGCCAGTCGTTCACGGGCGCAAGGTTTAAGTATTCGGCGCCGGTCAGCGAGAGATAGTTGGCGCCATCGGCACGGTGGTGATTCATCAAACCCTCGCCGTTGTACGGTTCTTCCATATTCATGTTGCGGGAAGAAAACATCCTGACAGTCGTGTAATAATCAGGGCGTTGGTGCACATAATATTCTGTTTGCCAAAAGAACTTTCCAAACGATAAGGTCGGTTTCGCTCCATCCCGGCAGATATGGATAATCTCCTGCAATTCCTCTTTACGATAGGAACCGGCCGCAAGCAACCGCTCAGCAAGATGTGCATCGCCGCCTGTTCCTCTTCTGAAGCGGGCAATATCGCGGTTATCCGTTCCGGGAGCGTCAAATCGTCCAAACGCCCGTTGTTTGCATATTCCGTCTAAATAATAATCCGTTAGCAGTTCGAGCGATGTTTCGGAAAAGCGATACCGCGTTGTCGCAACCTTGGCCGCCCATTCCGCGTATGCGTCGGCATATCCCGTACCGTACGACAAGGTATTGTTCACCCTGTCCGGGCGGTGATGAAAACTATAATCGTACTGTATTCCCCTTTCGGTATCGGTGGCAAACTTGATTTCGCCCTCAATCGCTTTTATCAGCATCTCGAACTGGGGAACATCTCGTTTAAACAGCGCATTCTTCGCCTGAAGACCGATGATTTTGATACGGTCGCCGCTGGGGCGCGCTCCCGGCGCATTGATATTGGCGCGGAACGTGATGACTGACGTTTTCTCTATCTGCTCTGCCGTGAGGTCTTTATCCATTATCAGCAATACAGCGGTTAGTTCGCTCGGTGTACCAATCTCATTGTTCCACCAGTTTTCGCAGATAAAATCGTTCTTCAACCAAAAATCAAGCGCCAGTTGAATATTTTTTTTCAATTCTTTGTTTCCATGCAACTTCGATTCCGGTTTCTTGTATGCGCGACTCATCTGAACAAGGTTGGCCAAGTGTACCGCATGTTGAAAGGCAATGCGTGACGTATCTACATAATCAATGCCCGGCCAACTTCCATCCGGACGGAGCGTAGTCATCAACTCACTGATACGCGATTCGTTGACAGGCGAAGCCAAGAGGTCGGACGTAAATTCTTTCCTTAACTTTTCAATGTCAGGATTCGCCCGAACCGGATATTTACCGTTCGACAGATTTTGCTCTTGAGGGAAAAGGTTCCCCAACGGAATAAACAATAAGAGAAAAAAGAAATAAAACTTGTTCATATTTATTTGTTTGTAACGGCATATATTGAACATCATAACTTTGTAGCATTAGCATCCAGCATCAGTATCCAGTCGGTCTCTTCTCCGCTATCGGGCGGAACGAAAGTACGCGGACTCCCGTCATTGACAAAAGTGTTGATACGGGTGAATTTTCCGTTACGCGGATTAAACCATCTTGCCTTGATTTTTTTCCCTTTGAGAACATCCGTACGTACGCTAAACTCACGACCGACAGGAACATAAATCATGGCATACGTGCCTGCTTCATCGCGGGTTGCAACAAAGCGATAACGTCCTTCACCGGGAACGGCTGTCGGGACATTGTCGGCAACCACAATCGACGGGTCGGGTATCCTTGTCAGGAACGGTCGCGATTCCATCAGCAACCTGCCATACGTCATTTGCACTGCTCCTTGTTGGTTTAATGCTTTTTTCCAAGACAATAAAGGGTTATTTACCGGAGCGCGATCGCTTTTAGGGTCATACATCTGCCACACGGAATGATGACCATACGTGTGTCCACATGCGCCGTTGAACAAATCCCAGTAGAATGCTCTGCGCACATCGGCAGCGATGGAGTGTCCTAAACGGGCTGCATTAAAAGATATGGGATGGTCTTCGTAAACAGGTTCGCCGTCTATTACCGGTTTTGCGGGAGTACGGTTATAATCGTCTAAAGTTTTGCTGTAATTGCCTGTGTATTCGACATTGTGCCCATTTTGCCGCATATTGAAATCCAACCAGACTTCGTTGTGTAACCATTCGGCTGAACCTCGTCCTCCTGAAGGATGGAATGTGATAAGATGATTACCGCCATCTCCTTCTCTCAAACCACGCGCCATCGACCTGATGATTTCGAGTTGTCCGTCGTTTTCAATGCTTCGGTCACCGCCCAATATCCAGATGACTTGCTTGTTTTTGTATCTTTTTCCCAAAAAAAGGCCATATTGATACGCATTTTCCGTGTTGAACAGAGGTTTTCCGTCATGCCAATTAGACCCCCATGTCGGCAGGAATCCGATATACATGCCCAATTCATTCGCTTTATCAACCACATAATCGACATGGTCCCAATAATCGTTGGCCTCTCCGTCTTTAATCGCCGGTTGTGCGGGATTCAGATTTTTTTCAAGGGGCAAGTATCCGAAAGCATTGGGTTGGGTGACTCCATCAAACTCGGCGAGAGCCACCGCTTGTATAACGGTAAATCCTTTTTTTGCCCTGTCGGTCAGATAAAAATCCGCATTTTCCCTGTCTAAGCGGTGAAATAATTCCCAAGCGGTATCGCCCAGATAAAAAAAAGGAGTACCGTCTTCATGTTGTAAGAAACGGTGATTGTTGGAAATTTTTAAGTTACCGTGCGAAAAATCAGCCGGTTTGCCTTTCCATTGCGCAAAGCAAGCAAGCGGCAGTATTAGAAAAGCGGATAGAAGGGAAGTGCGTATCATTTTGTTATATTATCAAGTTTGCATTACCGCACCACTTTCTCAACATCCTCAATAGTAACCGGCAAGCGCTTCTCATAAACAAACCGGTTCCCGTCCGCAGTGATTGTTATGTCGTCTTCCAAACGGATACCGCCGAAATCCAAATATTTCTTTACTTCGTTGAAGTTGATAAAATCGGTATTGATTTTTTCCTGTTCCCATTTTGCTATCAATTGGGGAATGAAATAAATACCCGGTTCAACCGTCAGTACGTGGCCGGGTTCCAATCGTTTGCCGAAACGCAAACTTTTATAACCGAATAGGGTATCGCGTTGAATTTCATCGTCATAACCGACAAAGGTTTCGCCCAGATTTTCCATGTCGTGTACATCCAATCCCAAAGCATGACCCAGTCCGTGCGGCATGAATAAAGCCGATGCGCCTGCTGCCAACGCTTCTTCCGTGTCGCCTTTTGTCAGACCTAAATCGCGCAGACCTTCAAAAATAATGCGATAAGCATTGCGGTGAACACTTTTGTATGTAGTTCCCGGCTTAGCCAAGTCAATCGAATCGTTCAGCGTTTTTAAAACGATGTTGTAGATATCTTTCTGTTTGGGGGAATATTGGCCGCCAACAGCCGTAGTCCGGGTGAAATCGGAAGCGTAGTAATTTACATTTTCGGCTCCGGCATCGCAAATCATCAAACGTCCCGGTTCCAGAATGCCGCTGTGGTCGTGATTGTGCAGGGTTTGTCCATTCATAGACAATATGGTCGGAAAAGACACGCGCGTTCCTTCCGAAATGGCCAGACCTTCAATCATTCCGGCAATTTCCCGCTCGGAAACATTGGGTTGACACATTTTCATCGCCACGATGTGCATGGCGTAGCCTGTTTGTCCGGCGTCGGCCATTTCCTTCAATTCTTCGTCGGATTTGATTAAGCGCATTTTGACAATCGCTTTGGTCAGTTCGACTGAAAAATTTTGAGCGGCATCATCTGGTTTTTTACTCAATAGTTCGCTTATAATTAATTTATTACGATAGCGATAAGGTTTCAGGTAATGAAACTTTCGAGTATCCGGCACAAACTTCGACAAATCGGAGAAAGGCAGGACGGTTTCAATTCCCACGGCGTCGGCTCTTTCCTTCAAAGACGGGAGATTGCCCATCCAGATGATATCGTCGAGCGTTAGTTCGTCGCCAATCAGAAACTCTTTATTATTGTCAATATCAAGTATATAAGCAAGATTTGGCGTATCAAGCCCCACGTAATAAAGAAACGAACTGTCTTGCCGGAAAGCATAATCATTCCCTTCGTAATTGATAGACGCTTCGCCGTTTCCCAGCAATAAAACGACTCCTGATTGAACCGAATTTTTCAGTTCTTCCCTTCTGCGGATATAAACTTCTTTAGCAAACATAATGGATATTGTTTTTGAATTAAATGAGAAATTATTGATAATTTAATCGTGTAAAGTTAGTATTTTCCCTTGAAAAAAACCTACTTTTGCAGTAATATGTTACGGAGCAAAGGTATAAAAAAGATTTTAGAGTTACAAACAGCCTTGAAATATCCACACTTTTGCAGAAGAAATGATAGAGCCCTAATTGCAAGTCTGAAATCTTTTTTATACCTTTGTGCTGCATCGTAAAATACGATACGGCAGTAATTATTATTAACATATAAATTATAAAAATACTTCAGGTATGAAAACGCTTCCTATATTCGTTCTTTTATTGTTCTTACAATGGAGTTTCACAGCGAACGCTAAATCCAAAACGATTGACGGTTATCCGCTTGCCAATTTTGCATTGACTGTTAATGCCTCCGAAGACGGCGATTTCTACGGGCATATTTTTCAGAATCCCGGAA
>JAITXK010000103.1 GCA_031284765.1 Candidatus Symbiothrix sp. | reverse complement strand
AACAGACGAAATAATATGGGGTCAATCTTTGATTTGACTATTAGAAGAATGGTTGGTAATAAGCCTATAAGATTGAATAATAACAATTTAAAAACAGCGACTTAAGCGCCTATACCAATTAATTTTGTTTTGTACCTGTCTTTTCTCATTTTCGCTAAGATCAGTGTAAAATAAATGGAGTATTAACCGTGAAATTAATTGAAATATTAATTGCCATTTGTTTTCTTTGTTTATATTTTAATTGTAACAACCGTTATTTGTACTGCTCATTATTCTTGCCTAAAAGAAGGGCGTAATTTCCGTTTCAGCCTGGACAAACACCAATCAAAGCATGCTCTTGCCGGATGGGGTGAGAGCCGGACAAGGTTGGCAACTCGGTTCCACGGGTAGAACTCTTGCTTGCAGCGATGACGCCGAATGATAAAATGAAATTGATTCGCGAAGGGTTCGGAGATGAAACGGTTGCTACCGGATCCATTCAGGCTTGGTCGCCGGTGTTGGATGTAACACAGGATGCTCGCAGAAGGCGTTGCGAAGAAACTTTCGGAGAAGATCCCGTATTGGTTTCCCTGATAGAGGGGGTGGACCAAAGGTTATCAATCGAAAGGACTTCTGACTACCCCAAGCATTTTGCCGTTCATGGCATCCCGCTGGACGGTTACTTTCATACTGACGCCCTATCAATTGTCCTTGCTTAACGAAAAATTGGACAAGATAGTGGAACCAGGGGCATTTAAAATCAACGAAGAAAAGACAATTACTTTTGACTTGGATAAAAAAGGAGGTACCCATCAATGAAATTATATTCACGACGCAACATAAGAGTCTAACAATCAGTCCGAAATAAATACATAAAAACTTAAATTAATCTATTATGAAACACTATTTTAATAACAAAACAGGAAAAAGAAGGATTTTTCTACTGTTTCTATGCTTGTTTACCGTTAATGTAGCGATATTTGCTCAATCTTTTACGGGAGAAAAAACGGATTGGCATGGCTTTGACCGTTATGATTTCGTGATTAATGAAATTACATTTCAAATAGAGCAAATTAAGGCGACACCTCAGGAAGGCAACGGTGTCAAAGCACCTCAACCGGGGACGCGGCGGTGTATTGTAGTCGTACCGAAGCAAGCGGCGCCCGGCAACCCGTGGACTTGGCGAGGTTGTTATTGGGATCATGCGCCCCAGGCGGAGATTGAATTGCTGAAAAGGGGAGCCCATGTGGCTTATATTACTACCGATCCCGATCAAACTTGGGATGTTTGGTATCAATTTCTTACCCAAGGGCATGGTTTGTCGCCCAAGCCCGCATTCATCGGAATGAGTCGAGGAGGAGCCAACGCATTTACATGGGGAACAAATCATCCCGACAAAGTTTCGGCTATTTGCGCGGACAATCCCGGCCTGTCGCAGTCAAGTCTGATGAAGATGGATATGCTCGCTCAGAATGACGTTCCCATACTGAATATTTGCGGAAGTATCGATCCGATCCTGCACAATACGTACGCCATCCAAGGCTTGTACCATGCCAATGGAGGCCGTATTTCCGTCCTCATCAAGGATGGAACCGCTCATCACCCGCATAGCTTGAATAACCCGAATGTCATCGCAGATTTCATAGAACAGAGCTTCGCAGAGAAAGAAACCAAGTCACCCTCTTTTCTGCCGGACAGGTATAAAAAAACCGCATTCTATAGTACAAAAGCCAATTATGAATATGTGCCGGCTGAGAAATTGTGGGTTACACAGTGGGGACCCTATTTCACGGGGGGATATAATAAATATGCTTTTTCGTTGGAAGGCGTGGAAGGTTCTGTCACCGTGTTCGCACCCAGACAGGCGGCATCTGGTAATCCGTGGATTTACAGGTGTGATCAGCCGGACGGAAATTCAACCGTAGATCTGGAATTGCTTGCCGAAGGATTTCACATCGTTGTCGGCCCTGTTTCATACAATGCGGATGGCTTGCTTCTTAAACATTGGAATATAGTTTATGATTATCTGGTGGATAAAGGTTTTTCCCAAAAACCGGTCATGGCCGGTCGTGGTGCTGCAACCGGAGAAGTGTATGTTTGGGCTATCGAAAATCCCGATAAGGTGTCGGCCATTTATGGAGAAAATCCTATTTTGCGTTCTTCATTGGCGAAAGTGCAACCTTTGGATAACCTCGAACCGCTTGCCAAAGCGGGAATTCCCATTATACATGTTTCCGGAGGGCTTGATCCGAATCTCAAAAGCCAGTCCAATGAGGTGAAGAAACGTTACAAAGGTAAATTTACGCTGATCATCGATCAAGGCAGGGGACATTATCCTATTGAACCGAACGAACCGGCTAAAATTGCTGGTCTTATCGTTCAAACATTGAAGAAGTAAATAACAATCTTTGTTATTTATGGATGCTAATTTTGGGTTTATTTATTGAAAATAAAAAATTTATCATCATGAATCCGGCTAAAAATCATCTTTTTTTTGTATGCATTTGTTTTTGTTTATTTTCCATACCCTTGTCGGCGCAGCAGGAAGAATTATTTGATGGATTTCTTTTCCCTCAATACGAGAAAGGGTATGTTATCCTCAAAGAAAACAAAAACCTTCGGATTGCTTCCCATTTGAATTATGACACGTTCAATGAAAAAATGCTTTTTCTCGATACCGACAGTTCCGTGATGGAATTAGTGGGTGAGGATGTATTAGTTGTTGTGATTGGCGAACGAGCTTTTTTGCCTTCCGAGAATGGAAAATCTTTTTATGAAAGCGTTTCAACGAGAGAAGGGCAACTGTTTGTGCAAAGGAAATCAAAAGAGATTTCAAAAGGGAAAGCGGCAGGTTATGGAAGCTATTCGGCTACGTCGGCTGTTGAGAGTCTTGGACATATCGATTCTTCGTTTGGTACGAAAAACCTGAAGTCGGATGAATTGTTTAAAACAAAACTTGATTTGTATTTCTATCTCAAAAATGGAAGCAAATTTGAAAAGTTTTTTTCAACAAAAACATTGGGAAAATTATTCAAGGGAAAACAGGCGGATATCGAAACGTTTGCTAAAGAAAACTCAACCAATTTCGCTAAATTAGAAGATGTCAAAAAAATAACGGAATACTGCTTTTCCTTATCAAAATAACGAATGAAAATCAACATATTATTACATTATGCAACGTACAACTATTTTTTCAACAGCAATTTTGCTATTAGTATCCGGTTTTTGTTATTCCCAAAATAAAAAAAATGTGGATATTCAGGCTTATCCCGAATCACCGGATGTAGTTTCCGTTTTGAATTTTGGAGCCAAAGGAGATGGGAAAACCGACGATACACAAGCTTTTCAGAAAGCGCTTGATTCCTTTGGAATCAAAGGCGGAACCGTTTATGCCCCCAGGGGCGTTTATTCCTTTGCGGGCAGTTTGAATATTCCGCAAGCTGTAACCTTGAAGGGATCTTTTGAATCCGTTCCTTCACATAATGGGATCCGGAACGCCGGTTTGCCAAAACCGGGAGATGACGGAACTACGTTTTTAATCACGGGAAACAAAGGGGCGGAAGACGGTGCGCCTTTCATCACCTTGAACACAAATAGTACTCTACGCGGCGTGGTGATGTATTGGCCGCTACAAAATCCGGAAACAATACCAGATGCATATCCATGGGGAATTGCTATGCGAGGGAAAAATCCTGCCATTCTGGACATTGAAATGCTTAATCCCTACAACGCCATCGACGCATCGAAAAACGAACGGGCACTGATCCGCAATATCAGCGGACAGCCCTTGCGCAGGGGTATTTTTGTGGATGGAATTTATGACATCGGCCGCATCGAAAATGTGCATTGGAATCCGTGGTGGAGTATGAAACCTGTGCTGTTCAAATGGCAAAAAGAGAACGGTGAAGCTTTCATTTTTGAACGAACCGATTGGCATTACGTCGTGAATACTTTTTGTTACGGGTATAAAGTCGGGTATAAGTTCGGTGCAAGTTCGGGCAGCTCAGGGGCTTGTAATGGAAACTTTCTGGGTATCGGTGCAGATGCTTGTTTCAACTCTGTACTGGTGGAACAAAGCGCCTCTTTTGGCCTGCTAATTACGAACGGCGAGTTCGTCGCAATGGATGGGCCGGATCCAACCATGGTTGTGGTGTCGAAATCTAACCGGGGCGGTGTTCGTTTTGTAAACTGTGCGTTTTGGGGGCCGTGTAATCAGAACGCAAAAATTGACGGAAGAGGAACGGTCGGATTTTCCGATTGTATCTTTGTGCAATGGGACAGAAATAAAGAAAATAGAGCATCCATACAGGTAAACGGAGGATCGGTTTCGGTGCGTGGTTGCGATTTTGGTAGTATAGCTCCGCAAGTTTTCATAGGAGAGAACGTTTCCCGTGCAATCGTCAGTGAAAATATGGTCCATGGTAAAGTAAATATCATAAATAACGGAAAAAATACCTATATACAGGGTAACCTCGGCACAGAATAAAGTCGGAGAATCAGTTAAAACCCGCATGCAAAGATTATCTCCAAGCTATGAACATGAAGCGGATTTCATACGATCTTAAAAAACAAATTATTTACGTATGGAAAATGAATGTTTAATAAACAATAAGATAATGGAAATCATTACATTAATTCACGTATAAAGCAATAACATTATTAAGAATAATAGCATGAAACAAACACATTTTTTTACAGTCCTGTTTTTGGCTTGCAGTATTTGTTTTTCGAACAGTAGGGCAAGTTTTGCCGCCGATAAACTGATGGCGGGAACTGCAAAAAGGAATATAACACCACCTAAGCCCAAATATCCGGTGCATGATTCCTTGTATGTGAGAAGTTTAATTTTGGATGCAGGCGGTACGCGCATTGCCTTTGTCACTTTGGATTTAGGCGGTTATACCAATATCCCGCTTGCTGAAAAGCTGAAAAGCCGGTTTAATTTGAAAGAAGTCTATTTTTGCCCTCAACATACACATTCGGCAGAAGTTGCGCCAAAGGAATGGTTAGAATCTCGCATTACGTCTGTATTGGAACAGGCTTCCAAAAGTATGTTTGAAGCCCGTATCTCCGGAGGATATCGTTATTTCCCTCAGTTGAGCTTTAACCGCTTAATTCTTCGCGACAACGGACGTGCGAAGGAATCATGGGAAGGCGATGATCACTATAGGGCGG
Organism: Candidatus Symbiothrix sp.; assembly: GCA_031284765.1. Classification (GTDB taxonomy): domain Bacteria; phylum Bacteroidota; class Bacteroidia; order Bacteroidales; family Azobacteroidaceae; genus Azobacteroides. The sequence goes on along the minus strand of JAITXK010000103.1, from coordinate 5,751 downwards.
TTAATCCGGAACGCATACCGCATGGCCCGGTCGACAATGCTGTTGGCGTTGTCCGGTTGGAAGACCTGAGCGGGCAGCCTCGCGTATTAATAATGAATTATGCCTGCCATCCCGATGTGGCATGGAACAATTTTGAAATCTCAGCCGATTATGTAGGTTATGCCACCAAATACACCGAAGAAGCTTTCGATAACAAAGTCAATTGCTTGTTTATACAAGGTGGCGGCGGAAACCAAGCGCCCCTTTTCAAAGATGGAGGCCGTAAAAATCCCGATGATCCGCGTCCGTCTAATTACGATTTGATTGACCGAATGGGTAAACTGCTTTCCATCGAAACGGTTAAGTTGGCAAAGGAATTGTTTCCGAATCCCTACGATGTGCCCGATATCAAAGTGAAAACCGACTCTCTGCATTTTACCGGAAGGTACAACAAATCTTTGTTCTACAATGTTTATTTTTCCGTTATTTCCATCAATAGTCGGTATGTGATTGCAACTGTTCCCGGTGAACCGTTTATTAAATTCCAGATTGATTGGAAAAGGGAAATACAACCCTATGCTACGCCGTTCTTTTTCGGTTATACATGGAATGGGGGGAAATGGCCTATTTATCTTCCCGATATCCGCTCGGCAGCTTATGGCGGTTATGGTGCGGATCATGGCCCTGACTTGATAGAAATTGGAGCCGGGGAAAAAATCATGAATAGAGAATTGGAAAATTATTATTGGATGACAGGCATATTTAAAGCCACTAACTAAAAAAATGATCAAGATGAATGTACGAAATTTTATGAGCTTATTATCGCGAATTTTTCTGATCGCTGCTGTCTGCTTCTTCATTCCTTTGAATGGAAACTCACAGACGCGCAAACATGCCAAAAACACGCTCTATCCGAGTTATAAAGGTTTGATTACCGCCGGATATCAGGGTTGGTTCCACGCGCCTGCAAACGGGACAATGTATCCCGATGAAAAACAGGTACGCATTGACATGTGGCCGGATGTCAGCGAATATGAGAAAACCTATCCTACCGGACTGAAACATGCAGATGGCTCTGTTGCCCGCTTTTTCAGTTCAACGGATAAAAGCACGGTTGATTTGCATTTCAAATGGATGAAAGAGTATGGTATAGACGGTGTTTTTATGCAACGATTTTTCGGCGCAGCGCAACCTGGCGCCAGACGTGGAGCATCGACAGTTGTGATAAAAAATGCGTTCGAAGCGGCTTCCAAATACGAACGTGCCATCGCTGTCATGTATGACCTTTCCGGTTTGCGGGCGCGCAATGATGATTGTTCCAGCCTAATAGAAGACTGGAAGTTTCTGGTCGACTCGTTGGGCGTTACCAATCAGAAAGGCGCTCAAACTTATGTATTCCACAACGGAAAACCACTGGTTGTGATTTGGGGAATCGGATTTCCTGACAGACCTTATAACATCCGGAATATCGGTATCGAAAGATTGATAGACTTTTTGCAGAATGATCCGGAATACGGCGGTTGCAGTGTGATGGTAGGCGTGCCTACTTTCTGGCGTGAGCTGAATGCCGATTGCATCCATGATCCCTACCTGCATACCATCATCAAAAAGGCAGACCTTGTCTTGCCTTGGACGGTGCAACGTTTCAGCCCTCTTTTACACAATGACGGCGACCGCTATCGCGATTTGGTTATTGCAGATATGGAATGGTGCAAGGAGAATGGCGTGGAATACGTTCCCTGTGTCACACCGGGATTCAGCTGGCACAACCTGAGTCGTTCGGAATTTCCGGATGACGTGAAACCAGTGGGTTCCATTCCCAGACAGAAAGGACACTTCTACTGGCAACAACTGATGACAGCGATCGATGCCGGAGCCGGAATGATTTATGTTGCTATGTTCGATGAAGTGAATGAAGGAACCGCTATATTCAAAGTGAGTGATCATCCACCTGTAAGCGATGTAGCGAAATTTGTTGATTTGGAAGGCATGCCTTCCGACCATTATTTGTGGTTGACGGGAGAAGCATCAAAAATATTAAAAAACAAAAGGCCGGTTATTTTTAAATTGCCTCAACGATAAAACAATATATATGAAACAGATAACTAAGATAGGAATAGCACTGTTTATGACTTTTATGGGCACCTGGTGTCTCGCACAGAATAATCCCTTTGTAAGGGATCTTTATACGGCCGATCCTTCGGCGCACGTTTGGGCAGACGGCAGATTGTATGTTTATCCGTCGCACGATGTTGATCCACCACGTGGATGCGATTTGATGGATAAATACCATGTATATTCAACCGATGACATGGTGAATTGGGTAGACCACGGAGAGGTGCTTAGTTCGGCACAGGTTTCTTGGGGACGTCCGGAAGGTGGATTTATGTGGGCGCCGGATTGTGCCTATAAAAATGGGACATACTATTACTACTTTCCACATCCCAGCGGTACGGACTGGAATAACACATGGAAAATAGGAATTGCCACCAGTAAAAAACCGGCGAGCGATTTCATTGTCCAAGGATATATCAAAGGTCTGCCGGAATTTGCCATGATCGATCCCTGTGTCTTTGTCGATGACGACGGACAGGCTTATTTTTATTATGGCGGAGGGAGCCGATGTATGGGCGGAAAATTGAAAGAGAACATGATGGAAATAGACGGTGAACTGAAAAATATGGAAGGACTGGATGATTTCCACGAAGCTACTTGGGTACACAAACGCAATGGAATTTACTACCTCTCCTATGCCGATAACGATCGAAGAGGAAACCGCTTGAAATATGCAACCGGTAATCATCCGTTAGGCCCTTGGAAATATCAGGGTGTTTATTTGGAAACAACGGGTTCGGGAACAAATCATGGTTCTATCGTTGAATACAAAGGGCAATGGTATGCTTTTTATCACAACTGCGACCTTTCGGGACAAGGGAATCTGCGTTCCATCTGCTTTGATAAATTGTATTATAATCCTGATGGTACGATTCAGAAAGTGAATCAGACAACCGGATTAGAAGCAAGCAAACGCATAATCCGGATCAATGCGGATTGGACGGATCGCACCCAATTTTCAGGGAAAGGAGTAAAACCTGATGGGAAAAATGTACTGTGGTACAGGCAGTCTGCTAAAGTTTGGGAGGAAGCGTTGCCCATCGGAAACGGTAAATTAGGCGCCATGATATTTGGAGGCGTAGCTGATGAACGGATTCAACTGAATGAAAACACAGTCTGGGACGGATATCCTCTGGAACCGGATAATCCGGAAGGATTGAAGGCTTTGCCGGAAGTGCAGCGCCTGTTGTTCGAAAACAAAAATAACGAAGCGGTAAAGTTGGCCGGAAAAACCATGATGGGTATTCCGCAAGGAGTAAAATCCTACCAGTCATTGGGCGAATTGTGGTTTGACACTCCCCAGTCGAGCGCTGAAAATTACGTCAGAAGTTTAGACCTTTCCACTGCGATAGTAACAACAAAATATACCTCGGAAGGTGTAAATTATACCCGTGAGTATTTTGCTTCTGCGCCGGATAATGTTATTGTCATCAGAATTACAGCAGATAAGGGACACAAAATCAACCTAAATCTAGCATTGAAAAGGGAAAGAAACGCCATTAGCAAAGGGATTCCTTCCGATTCTGGCTCTTTGCTTCTCACCGGACAAATTCCCACCAAAGACAAAGACGGCAATCAGCGTGGAATTAGCTTTGCCGCTCAGGTAAAAGCCATTGCGGAAAATGGCGCGGTGACTATTGTCAAAGATGATTTCGGACACAGCGAACTGCTATCGGTCAAAGATGCCGATGCGCTTACCTTGTATATCGCGGGAGCAACTAACTATCCGGGCATGGAAAATTTGGCAAAAGGCATCTACACCTTTTCGGAAAATCCGGAAAGAAAATGCGCAGAAACAATCGCAAAAGTATCGGATAAAACGTATGGCAATCTCAAATCAGCACATGTAGCTGATCATCAGCAATATTTCAATCGCGTTGAATTGAATTTGAGAAAGACGCCGGCTGAAATTGAAACACTGCCCACAAACGAACGATTAGATTTTGCCCGTAAAAACGGTACGCCCGATTTGGGCTTGGTAGAAACTTTTTTCCAATTCGGACGCTATTTATTGATCGGTTCATCGCGACCGGGAGGAATGCCGGCCAATTTGCAAGGTCTCTGGGCATGGCAACTGAATGCTCCGTGGAATGCTGATTTCCACACCAATATCAATTTCCAGATGAATTACTGGCCGGTTGAGATCACCAATCTTTCGGAGTTGCATCGTCCGCTTTTCGATCTGACGGATGTGATGATCAAACCGGGAGAAAGGAGCGCACAGGTGATTTATGGTGCGAGAGGATGGGTTGTTCATCACTTGACCGATGCATGGGGATTTACCGCCCCTGCCGATGGTCCGCAGGGAATCTGGCCGATGGGAGCAGCCTGGTTGTCTCAGCATCCATGGGAACATTATGCATATACCGGTGATAAAACGTTTTTGAAAGAAAGGGCTTACCCTGTGATGAAAGGCGCCGCCCGCTTCATTATGGATTTTCTGGTTGAGGCGCCTGCGGGTACGGCTTATGCAGGCAAATTAGTCACGAATCCATCGTATTCCCCCGAGAATGCATTCCTGTTGCCGAATGGCGAGCAATCTGTGTTTACTTATGGCGCTACGATGGATTTGGAAATTGTGCATAATTTGCTTACGAACTGCATCGAGGCAGCTAAAATACTGAAAGTCGATGCTAATTTCCGCGCTGAATGCGAGAAAACGCTGAAACGTTTGCCCTCGATACAGATCAGCGAAAAAACCGGACGGATACTGGAATGGGCGGAAGATTACAAAGAAGTAGAACCGCATCACCGCCATACTTCCCATTTGTTCGGATTGCACCCGGGGAATCAGATTACCGTAGTGGGTACTCCGGATTTGGCGGATGCAGCCCGTAAAACATTAATTGCCCGTGGCGATGATGGAACCGGCTGGGGCTTGGCATGGAAAATCAATATGTGGAACCGTTTGCACGATGGCGATCATGCATTCAAGCTGCTGTCGGTTCTGCTGAGTAAGAAAACCCTCCCTAACCTTTTTGACGATCATCCACCTTTCCAAATCGACGGGAATTTCGGGGCAACTGCGGCTATTGCAGAAATGTTCGTACAAAGTCATTTGTATGTTTCAAATGGCAATTATGAATTGCAGTTGTTGCCTTCACTCCCTGTTGCAATGGCTGCCCAAGGATCGGTCAAGGGCCTGCGCGCTCGTGGCGGTTTTATCGTAGATATTTCTTGGGAAAACGGGCAACTCACGGAAGCAAACATTCAATCGACATTGGGTGGAAAACTCTACCTTCGTATCGGAACCAAACTGAAAGTCTATAATACGAAAAAGGGTGAAGTGATCAAGGTGAACGATAAAAAATAAATTTGAGACCCGCAGGTAAAAGTCCTATTCGGAACGTATTGCCTGCGGGTTTTATTTTTAATGTTATGGTGGGTAACTCATACCAAATTGCTATCAAGATAGTATAGTCTAAATTTATTTTAATACAGAGACTCAGAGGCACAGAGTTTGTGGATTCTCTGTGTCTCTGTGCCTCTGTGTTTATAAAAAACGTGCACTATTTGATGGCGGGTTGGTATTAAATCGCTGGAAGATAGCGGATATATAGACCTTTATTTTGGAGATGAAAGTCATTTTGGATTAACGCCCAATGTGCCTTACGCATGGCAAACAAAAGAAAATCCGATACTATTACCGGCAGCTAA
>JAITXK010000080.1 GCA_031284765.1 Candidatus Symbiothrix sp. | reverse complement strand
AGGTTTTCCAATACCAATACTTCTCCTGATTTCAAGGTTGCTGATTTTTCAACCGCTGATGCGCCCAATGAATCGTTGGCAAAATCAACTTTCACGCCCAATAATTCGGAAATGCGCGGAAGAATGTGTTGCAACGAATATTTGCTGTCCACGCCTTTCGGCCGTCCCAAGTGCGAACCGATAATGATACTGCCGCCATCGGCTAAAATCTTCTTCAAGGTTGGGATAGCTGCACGGATACGTGTATCGTCCGTGATGTTGAACTTTTCGTCCAAAGGTACGTTGAAATCCACACGTACAAATGCTTTTTGCCCCGCAAAATTAAAATTGTCTAATGTCTGCATACTATTAAAAACTTATAATTTAATACTTAAAACTTATAACTTCTCACCTTCAAATTCCTGCATTGCGGCAACCAAAGCTTCAACAGCTTCTTTCGGCAGCGCATTGTAGGTCGAAGCGCGGAAACCGCCCACCGAACGGTGCCCTTTGATGCCGACCATGCCTTTGCCGGTAGCAAATTTATAGAATTCTTCTTCCAGATGTTTGTATTCATCGTTCATCACGAAGCAGATATTCATCAACGAACGGTCTTCTACGGCCGTTGTGCCTTTGAATAACGGGTTGCGGTCGATTTCGGAATACAACAAACTGGCTTTTTCTTTGTTGCGTTTGTACATTGCTTCTACACCGCCCAAGGCTTTCAACCATTTCAAGGTTTGCAAGGCCGCGTAAATAGGCACCACAGGGGGGGTGTTAAACATCGAACCCTCTTTTATATGCGTGCGGTAATCCAACATGGTTGGGATAGCGCGACTCACTTTGCCCAACAATTCGTCTTTCACAATGACGAATGTAACCCCTGCCGGAGCCAAATTCTTCTGAGCGCCACCATAAATCAACCCATATTTCGATACGTTTACTGGACGGGAGAAAATATCGGATGACATATCGGCTACCAAAGTGACCGGAGAGTCCAAATCGGTATGAATTTCAGTGCCGAAAATGGTGTTGTTCGTTGTAATATGAAAATAATCCGCATCAGCAGGAACGGTGTAGTTTTTGGGAATATAGGTGTAATTGGCTTCTTTGGAAGAGGCAACTTCTACCGTTTCGCCAAACAATTTGGCTTCTTTCTGGGCTTTGTTGGCCCAAGTTCCGGTGTTCAGATAGGCCGCTTTCTTTTCCAATAAATTGAACGGAACCATGCAAAATTGCAAACTGGCGCCGCCGCCCAGAAACAACACGGAGTACCCTTCAGGGATGTTTAACAACTCTTTGAACAACGCGACGGTTTCGTCCATCACTGCATCAAATTCTTTGGTACGGTGGCTGATTTCCATCAAACCCAAACCGGTTCCTGCAAATTCCTTGATCGCAGCAATTGTATTGTCAATTGTTTCCTGAGGTAAAACAGAAGGACCGGCATTAAAATTGTACTTTTTCATATTTTTATTTTAAAATTAGTGTCGCTTGGATTTCGGTGCGAAATTACTGATTTTTTTTGGAAAATTCAAATGGACGTGCTACATTTGTATTTCATGGATTTGAATTGATTTATACATTTTAAAAAACAATAAAAATATGAAAAACAATTTTCTATTTGTGTGTACCTTGTCTATTTGTTTGTTTTGGGGTAATTCATTCACGGCAAAAGGCCTGGATGTTATCTCTTTTTCATTAAAAAACACATCCTCGTTTGACCGCAACAAGGAGTTGGTGGAAGCTGAAATTCCGGCGGAAGCAGTCGGTGCTATTGCTACTTTGGCTTTGCACAACGAACAAGATGTGCCTGTTCCATATCAGTACCTGACCGGAAGCCACAAAATCGTGTTTCAAGCTACTGTAAAAGCAGGAGCAACTGTTGTTTATACTTTGAAGAACGGCACCCCCGCCGCCGCATCGCCACTAACGTATGCCGCACAAAAAATACCGGCTACACGCAACGATATCGCCTGGGAAAATGATTTGTCTGCCTATCGGATGTACAGTAAAGTGTTGCTGAGTTCCGAACCCAATACCGCTAACGGTGTGGATATCTGGTTCAAAAAGCAAGCCGCACCGATTATCGACAAAATGTACACGTATAAAAATTACCATGACGAAACGGCGGAAGTAGTAAATGAACCCAAAGTCGGTGTAGATGCCTATTCCGTAAACGGAAAAACTTTGGGAGCAGGTGGCGTTGTGGCTTATGTGAACAGCAAATTGTGGCTTCATGACCCCTACGATGAATGTACCATTATCAACAACGGCCCGCTTCGTTCCGAATTTATTCTGACCTACAAAAAGGTATTAATTGATGGCGATTATTATACGAAAACACTACATATTACCTCCAATGCCAACGGTTTACTAAATAAAGCAGTGGTAAAGTACGAAGGAAAAATCAAACCGATGAAGATTGCTTCGGCGATTTTCCTCCACACCAATATGTCGAATGTTACACCCAACGGAGTCCAGTTTACAACCGAAGCCAATGTGATTGGCTATGCCGAAAACAAGAGTGAAGGAACGGTTATTTCTCCCAATGCCCGCATGTTTGAAGGGATTTATATGCCTGGCAAAACTTCCACGCAAGTTATTGATCATCAATTGGTGATTATGAGCGATTACGCGGTTGGTTCTGAGTTTACATTTTACTTTGGCGGCGGCTGGAATATTTTTCCCGCAGGCAGATATGCTTCCGATCAGGCTTGGTTTGATGCTTTGAAACAATTCAAGGAAACAGTATCCAATCCTTTGCTGGATACCTCGGCCCAATTACCCACGAAGGCAGAAGTGATTAATACCGCAATCGCCGCCAATAGCTACTGGATTGCTCAAAACGTCGCTCCGGGCAACAGTCAATGGCGTTGGGGCGTATATCAAAGTGGAAACATGGCTTTTTGTAAAGTTTTTCCTATGCCTGCTTTTATAAAGTATGCCAATCAATGGGCAACGCAAAATTCCTGGTCGGTAAGTGGTGGCGCCTCCACTACCAATGTTGACAATCATGCTTGCGGACAGGCCTACATCGACCTCTATAGTCTCGACGAAACCAAAGTGGACAGCAAAATCAAACCCATACGCGATGCCTTGGATAATCGTATAGCAGATACTCGTTCCGCCGATTGGTGGTGGATTGATGCCATGCTGATGGACATGCCTGTTTACTCCCATTTGGGTGCCGTGATGAAGGATACGAAATATTTCAATAAAATGTATTCCTTATTTGAACGGTGTCGTGATTCATTATTGGTTGACCATCTCGGCTCAAGTTATACTTCTCGCTGGCCGCAAACTTATGCAAACACCTATGGTAATGGTCCTGTATTGCCTGTTCCAGATGGAAAAACAGGCGGCTTATGGAATGTAACGGACGGCCTTTGGTGGCGTGACTGGGGCTATACTCCCGCTATGCCTCCCAAACCTGATGTTTTCAATACTACTCAGAATGAACCGAAGGAAACTCCTGCCGGCAAAAACGTTTATTGGGCCAGAGGCAACGGTTGGGCAATTGCCGCTATGGCACGCGCCTTGGAGTGGTTACCGGAAAACGATCCGCACCGGAACGAATACATAATTGTTTTACAAACCATGGCTGCCAAATTGAAAACGATCCAATTGCCGGAAGGCGGCTGGACTATGAGTTTGGATGATCCCAATTATCCCGATAATACCCCGGGCATCGAAAACAGCGGAACATCCTTATTTATCTACGGCATCGCGTGGGGTATCAACAACGGATTATTGGATGAAGCAACTTACTTGCCGGTGGTAACCAAAGCGTGGAACGCTTTATGCAAAACGGCCATCGAAAAAAGCGGGAACATGCTCTATACACAAAACGAAGGAGAAAAACCCATTGTGCGTTCAAAGTTGTCGGCCACTTCGGTCGATTTTGGTGTGGGGGCTTTCCTTTTGGCTGCAAGCGAGATCGTGAAATTAGCGCCGGGCGAACTACCGGAACTGCCGGTATCCTATATGGGTTTGGAATCCGTTACCCGGCGAAGCAGCAAGCAAATCCTTGTTACTTTCGATCAAAATGTGGAACAAACTTCCGCTCTGAATAAAGCCAATTACATCATTACCGGCAAATATTCTACCGTAGGCAATGTGGAAATTGCCAATGTAACAAGCTGGTCAACCAATGCGGTTACTCTCAACATCAGTCAAGATCTGCCTTACGGACAATACACTGTAATGGTAAACGATGTAAAAAGTGCCGACGGCACGCCGATTACCGCCAACAGCTATAAAATTATTACACAACCTGTTACACCGCTCACTGCTATAGAAAATTTTATTACTGTCAGTGCTATCGGCAATCAAGCCGGTAATCCTCCTGCAAATGCCATTGACAATAATTTGTCCACCCGTTGGGCGCAAGCAGGTTTCAATCAATGGATTAAGCTTGATTTAGGCGAAGCCAGGGAAGTCTATGCCCTTGATATTGCCTATTATTTGGGCGATCAACGCATCTCGTATTTCGACATCGAATTATCAAGCGACAACCTCACGTTCACCAAAGTCATCACAGGCGGTCAGTCCAGCGGGTTAACCACGCAATTGGAACGCTATTCCTTTCCTCCGCAACAGGCACGCTATGTACGTCTTGTCTGCAACAGTAATTCTGCCGGTGGTGAAAATTGGAACAGTGTTACGGAACTACGTGTGCGTTATACATCAGGCAACGGCATATCGACAGTGAACGACCCTGTTACCGATGTGAAATACTATAATTTACAAGGCTTGGAAGTGTGTAAACCACAACCAGGTGTAGTAATTGAGAAGAAAACGCATGCTTCTCAACGGACGGTGACCACTAAAAAAGTGGTTGACGATAGCAATTGGATAAATTAGAGATACTTCTTCCAATCCGTCTGTCGCATATCGCCTGTTTTATTGAAAGTATCGTGGAAAGCTAAAGCCGCCGCCATATTCTGAAGCGTATGTCCCTTTTGTCCCAACTGAAGATATGCACGCAAGATTGATTTATATTCGGGCGCCACGCAGTTTTCGATAATGGCGTCTGCGCGTTGGATTGGCGATTTCCCTCTTAAATCGGCTATACCGTGTTCGGTAATCAAAATCTTGACCGAATGTTCGCTGTGGTCTAAATGCGATACCATGGGCACGATAGCCGATATTTTTCCCTCTTTCGCTGTGGAAGGGGTGGTGAAAATCGACAAATAGGCATTTCGGCAAAAATCTCCGGAACCACCGATGCCGTTCATCATTTTGGTACCAACCACATGCGTGGAGTTGATATTGCCGAAAATATCGGCTTCCAAAGCGGTATTGATGGAAATCAAACCCAAACGGCGGGCAATTTCCGGATGGTTGGATATCTCCTGCGGACGGAGCAAGAGGCGCTTTTTGAAAAAATCCAAATGTTCATATACATCTTCGAGTGCATCCTTGCTCAATGTTAAGGAACAGCCCGATGCAAATTTCACGTTGTTTTCTTTCATCAAAGCGATGACTGCGTCTTGAATTACTTCGGTATACACTTCAAAGGAAGGAATGTCTTTGTTGGCGCCCATCGCACCCAAAACGGCATTGGCTACATTGCCCACACCGGATTGAACAGGCAGGAACGAAGCGGGAATCCGTCCTGCTTTCATTTCGGCAGAAAGAAAATCGGCTACATTCTGACCGATTTTATTGGTAACTTCGTCCGAAGGCGTAAATCCTCCGACTTCGTTCGGAAGATTGGTGTTTACTACACCCACCACTTTGTCCGGATCAATTTGAAGATAAGGAACTCCGATTTTGTCGCTCGGCGAATAAACCGGAATTTCTTTGCGATAGGGCGGGTCGGCGGGTTCGTAAATATCGTGAATGCCTTTGAGTTCTTTGGGATGATAAGCGTTCAGTTCGATGAAAATACGGTCGGCCAAACGGGCAACCGTAGGGGAAATTCCTACTGCGGAAGTCAGATACACTTTGCCATCGTCCGTAATGTCCGATGCTTCCAAGATAGCTACCGTCGGCTTCGTAAGAAATCCGTAACGCAGGTATTGGGGCAGTTCGGATAAATGTAAATCGAAATAATGCGCTTCGTGTGCGTTTAACTCCGTGCGCAAATCCTTGTTGGATTGATAGGGCGAACGAAATTCGATGGCGTGTGCGCGAGCCAATACGCCGTCAATGGAGTCGCCTGTGGATGCACCGGTGTACATTCCTACTTTGAAGGGCCGGCCGGCCGCATGTTCGGCTTCGGCGCGTTTGCCTAATGCTTGTGTGATTGCTTTCGGACAACCGGCGGCGGTAAAGCCGCTGAATCCGATAATGTCTTTGTCGTTAATCAAGTTTGCAGCTTCTTCAGCCGTCATTTTTTTAAATATCATAATAATTCTTTAATTTCTCTGCATATTTAATAGTACTTTCGATTCAATATTTCGCTGTAAATAACGGCTTTTTTAATGTCTTCCGCATCGTCGATATTGAAAAGAAGTTCTCCTTCATCGTTAATATCTTCCGTTTCGAGAGGAGGAGTGATTTGTCTGAGCGATGCACCTGTCGATTCATGAACAAGCTTGCTTGCTGTTTTCTTGTTTTTTTGCTGGATGGATTGAATGGTTTCCGTAGGGATTGGATGAACCGTTTCGGGGATATGAATTTCTTGTCCGCTACGACGGCCGGGCAAAGTCGTTTTTGTCATTTCCGAATCAGAAGATGCGGTTTGTTTGAATGTTTTTCGAATACTGCTGATAATAACGATGATTACCACTATTATCGGTAAAAAATCAGAGAATTTGTCCATATCGCAATTTTTTTATGGCTCAAAAGTAATGAAAATTTTGGAAACTGAAAGCTAAAATCCTTTAAAAACATTAAGGACGACTTCACAGTCGCCCCTAACCCATTTAACCAAAACCTTAACTATGAAAAAATTTTACGTTTTTCAGTTACAAAGGTAAGTGTTTTTTTTATATTTCCAATTATAGTTCGAAAAAAAATCGTATTTTTGCAGTTAAATTTTGTTAAGCAATAAAATGTCTTATGGATAAAAAAATAGAAATGGAATCTAAATCATTGATTAACAACGAAATAAAGAAAGTATTCATTGAAACTTACGGTTGCCAGATGAATGTGGCCGATAGTGAAGTTGTAGCATCCATTATGCAAATGGATGGTTTTGAACCAACGGAAACGATTCAAGAGGCGGATGTAATTTTGGTCAATACCTGCTCGGTTCGCGACAATGCAGAGCAAAAAGTTTTGTCACGACTGCAATATTTTCAATCATTAAAGAAAAAAAAGAAACAATTGATTGTTGGAGTACTGGGATGTATGGCAGAACGGGTAAAGGAAGAATTGATTCGCGAACATCATGTTGATTTGGTTGTGGGGCCTGATTCCTATCTGGATTTGCCCAATATTATTGGCATGGTGGAAAAAGGCGAAAAAGCCATCAATGTGGAATTGTCAATCACCGAAACCTACAAAGATGTGATTCCGTTAAAATTGTCGGGTGTAAAAATATCGGGTTTTATTTCGATTATGCGCGGTTGCAATAATTTTTGCTCGTATTGCATCGTGCCTTACACGCGGGGAAGGGAACGTAGCCGGGATTCGGAAAGTATTTTGAATGAGTTGCGGGCGTTGAAGGCACAGGGCTATAAGGAAGTTACTTTGTTGGGACAGAACGTGAATTCGTATAATTATCAAGACATTGATTTCCCGCGGTTATTGGAATTAGTTGCTTTGGAAGCTCCCGAAATGCGGATTCGCTTTACCACTTCGCACCCGAAAGATATGAGTGATGCTACCTTGGAAATCATTGCCAACTATCCGAATATCTGCAAGCAGATTCATTTGCCGGCGCAATCGGGCAGTACGAATATTTTGAAAGTCATGAACCGTAAATATACGCGGGAGTGGTATTTAGACCGTATTGCCGCCATTCGCCGCATCGTTCCCGAAGCGAGTATTTCGACCGATTTGTTTGCCGGTTTTCATTCCGAAACGGAAGAAGACCATCAGGAAACGCTTTCGCTGATGCGCGAGGTGGGCTTCGATTCGGCTTTCATGTTCAAATATTCCGAACGGCCGGGAACGTATGCCGCCAAGCATTTGCCGGACGATGTTCCCGAAGCAATAAAAATCCGCCGTTTGGAAGAAATCATCGCTTTGCAACTGGATTTGTCGCTGATGCGGAACAAGGAAGACATTGGCAAAACACTGGAAGTGTTGGTTGAAGGCTTTTCCAAACGTTCACGGGAGCAATTATTTGGAAGAACGTCCCAAAACAAAGTGGTTATTTTCGATAAAATGAATCATCGGATAGGGGAGATCGTGTTGGTTAGGATTCAAGATGCCACGGCTGCCACTTTATTCGGCGAAGCGGTGGCATGATACGACTTTTGCAAAACTCTTTCACAAAAAATAACTACCTTTGCCCCTCAAAAGCAAAAATATGGAAAAAATCATCATTCTGGATTTTGGTTCGCAAACTACACAGTTGATTGGGCGCCGTTTGCGCGAGTTGAATACCTATTGCGAGATTGTGCCCTACAATAAATTCCCCGAAAATGATGCATCGGTCATTGGAGTCATTTTGTCGGGAAGTCCGTTTTCGGTCAATGATCCGGAGGCTTTCAAACCGGATTTGTCGGCCATCAAGGGAAAATACCCGGTGTTGGGCATTTGTTACGGCGCACAGTATCTGGCATACGTTTCCGGCGGAAAAGTGGAAAAAGGCGATTCCCGCGAATATGGCCGCGCCATGCTCACGCCGGTTGCAGCCGATGATTTGCTGATGAAAAACGTAGCTCCCCATTCGCAAGTATGGATGTCGCACGGAGATACCATCACTGCCATCCCCAATCATTTCACGATGATTGCCAATACCGGTGATGTGAAATGTGCCGCTTACCGCATTGAAGGCGAATCAACCTGGGGCGTTCAATTTCATCCCGAAGTCTTTCATACACAAATAGGAACCACTATTTTAGATAATTTTCTACAGATCTGCGGAGCGAACAAAGACTGGACTCCTGCCAATTTTATCGAACAGACCGTGCAACGCCTGCAAGAACAATTAGGCGATGATCAAGTGATTCTGGCGCTTTCTGGCGGTGTAGATTCATCTGTGAGTGCAGTTCTGCTGAATAAAGCCATCGGCAAAAACCTGACTTGTATTTTTGTCGATAACGGCTTGTTGCGTAAAAACGAGTTTGAAAAAGTTCTCAAAGACTACGAACATCTGGGTTTGAATGTCTTAGGCATTGACGCCAAAGCACATTTCTACGCCGTATTGGCCGGCGTAACCGAACCCGAAAAGAAACGCAAAATCATTGGCAAGGGATTTATTGATATTTTCGATCAGGAAGCGCACAAACTGCATGCTATTAAATGGTTGGCACAAGGCACAATTTATCCCGATATTATCGAGTCACTCTCGATTACGGGGACGACCATCAAATCGCACCACAACGTTGGCGGTTTGCCCGAAAAGATGAATCTGAAATTGGTGGAACCCTTGCGTTTGCTGTTCAAAGATGAAGTTCGTCGTGT
>JAITXK010000004.1 GCA_031284765.1 Candidatus Symbiothrix sp. | reverse complement strand
AAAACGCCCCCTGACAAATTAAGCCGTTTAGTGATTGATTCGGAATATCGGATATTTCTGCCGGATTACAACAATCTGGAAATCAAAATGACACCTTTGCCCAAAGCGCTGTATCTGTTATTTTTGCGACATTCCGAAGGCATACTTCTCAAACAACTGCCTGATTATAAACGTGAATTAACGACAATCTACAAACAAATATCCAATCGGGAACATTACACAGACATGACCGACAGCATCGAAAAAATGTGTACGCCGACCGATAATTCCATTAATGAAAAATTATCCCGTATCCGCGAAGCGTTTGTGAAAAACATATCCGAAGAGTACGCCAAGTTTTATTATGTGTCGGGGGAACGCGGAGAAATCAAACAGATTAGGATTGAGCGAAATTTAGTGAATTTGCCACCAATCGCTAATACATGACTGGAATGAATAACTTAAATTTATTTTCTGTGAGTATATACAATATTATCCACCTATCCCAATCCGACAATAGCATTTATGATCAATGAATCTGTTTCCTCCGCTGCCGCAAAATCTCCATAATCCCCGGCAACAACGAAACAAAAATAATAACCACCACCAATACACTCAAATTCTTTTGGACAAACTCCAGTTCGCCAAAGAAATAGCCGAGATACATAAAAATGGAAACCCAAAGAACGGCCGCCAACACGCAAAAACTGATGAAACGGATGTAAGTCATTTTGCCCATCCCGGCCACGAACGGCGTAAAGGTCCGTATTATCGGGACAAAGCGGGCGAGGATAATCGTTTTCCCGCCATGCTTTTCGTAAAATTCATGGGTTTGTTCTAAATATTTCCGTTTGAATAGCTTGGAGTCGGGATTCCGGAACAGCTTTTCACCTAAAAACTTGCCGATGGTGTAGTTGCAACTGTCGCCCAAAATAGCCGCACCAATCAACAGCAAGACCATCAAATGCACATTCACATGATTGTCGCCGATAGCAGCCAAGGTGCCGGCTACGAATAGCAGAGAATCGCCGGGCAGAAAAGGCGTGACCACCAATCCGGTTTCGCAAAAAATGATTAAAAACAGGATGGCATACACCCAATCACCATAATTGGCGATTAAGTCCGTCAAATGCACATCAATGTGCAACACAAAATCAATAATCCATTGAAGAATTTCCATATAGTTCTATTTTTTGAAAGTCACAAAGATACGTATTTTAACTTACTCCAAGACAAAATCCAATTGCTTTTTCTCTAAATTCGCCCGTACCACCTGAATTTTGACAGGATCGCCCAAGCTGTAACGTTGTTTGTTCCGCTGCCCAATCAGGCTGTAGGTTTTTTCATCGAATGAGTAATAATCGTCTTTCAGGTCGCGCATCGGCACCATGCCTTCGCAACGGTTTTCGTTTATTTCCACGTACAAGCCCCATTCGGTTACGCCCGAAATCACGCCGTCGAAGACTTGTCCCAATTTGTCGGACATAAATTCCACTTGTTTGTATTTGATGGACGCGCGTTCGGCCTGCGCCGCCAAGCCTTCCATGTTGGAACAATGTTTACATTCGTCTTCGGTGGCCTGTTCGGGAACGGAACGTCCCCCCGACAAATAGCGTTCCAACAAGCGGTGTACCATCATGTCGGGATAGCGGCGAATCGGTGACGTGAAATGCGTATAATAAGGGAAAGCCAAACCGTAATGGCCGATATTGGCCGTGGTGTAAGCCGCCTTGGCCATGGAACGAATGGCGACGATTTCAATCAGATTTTGTTCTTTTTTGCCTTGTACCGTGTCCAACAAGTCGTTGATGCTCTTGGAAAGTTCGCCCGCCGTGCCTTTTTCCTTCAACTTGTAACCGAAACGCCGGACGAATTGAACGAAATTAGCCATCTTTTCAGGATTCGGCACGTCGTGCACACGATAGACAAACGTTTTGGCTTTCTTGCCCTTGGGCACTTGTCCGATAGCCTCGGCCACCGTTTTATTGGCCAGCAACATAAACTCTTCCACCAATTTATTGGAATCTTTCGCTTCCTTGAAATAGACGCGCACCGGTTTGCCGTTTGCGTCGATATCGAATTTCACTTCCACGCGGTCGAAATTGACGGCGCCGTTGTGAAAACGCTTTTTTCTCAATGCTTTGGCTAAACGGTCTAAAGTCAGAACCGCCTCTTGGAGCGCAGCCTCTGCTCCCTCTTGAGAGAGCAGGGGAGTTTCTATTATTTCCTGCGCCTCCTCATAAGTAAATCGCCGGTCGGAATTAATAATCGTTCGTTTGATGCGGTAATTTTTGATTTCGGCCTTATCGTTCATCTCAAAAATGGCGGAAAAACAGAGTTTTTCCTCGTTGGGACGTAAGGAACAGAGTCCGTTACTCAAGACTTCGGGAAGCATCGGGATGGTGCGGTCAACCAAATAAATGGAGGTGGCGCGTTCGGCCGCTTCCTTGTCAATCACGCTGCCAAGTTTAACGTAATGCGTTACATCGGCGATATGGACACCCACTTCCCAGCATCCATTGGACAGTTTTTTGACGGACAAGGCATCGTCGAAATCCTTGGCGTCTTTTGGGTCAATGGTAAACGTGACGGTGTCGCGAAAATCTTCGCGGGCTTCCATGTCTTGTTTCGTAATTTGCGGGGATATTTTTTTCGCAGCCTTTTCCACCAATTCGGGATATGTATAGGGCAAACCGTATTCGGCCAAAATGGCGTGCATCTCGGTATGTTGACCGCCGACTATGCCCAACACATCCAGCACTTCGCCCACCGGATTTTTGGCTTTATCGGGCCATTCGGTAATGCGGACGACGGCCTTTTCGCCGGTCTTTCCGCCTTTGAGTTTATCCTGCGGAATGAAAATATCGTTCGCCAGAATCTTGCTGTCCACAATCAGATAAGCGTAATATTTGCTGACTTCCAACACGCCGACCACCGTATTTTGTGCGCGATGCAGGATTTCAATGACTGCCGCTTCGGGTTCGCAGCCTTTGCGTTTCGCCAGAATCTGCACTTTGACCCGGTCGCGGCTCATGGCTTGCATCGAATTGCGTTCGGCAACAAAAATAGGGTTGCCGCTGTTGTCGGGAATAAACGAATTTTTGCCGTTTGAACGGCGTTCAAAAACCCCTTCAGCCACTGTGCCCGTATGACTTAAACGATATTTCCCGCGTTCGGGCTGCACTAAATAATCTTCCAATATCAGTTCTTCCAATATCTGGGACACCATCAGACGGTCTGCCTGCCTGTTGACATCAATGCCTGAACTGACTTGCTTGTAATTTACCGTTTCTTGGGGATTTTGATTAAAGAAATCTACTATACGCTGCACTATCGCGCCCTTTTTCAGTCGTTTTTGCGAGTGCATGCCTTGCCTTTGCTTTTTTGCCATATTGTTTTTGTGTTGTTTTTGAATGAATAGTGCGGCAAAGTTATGGATTATGCCTTAGATATCAAAATTTTGATTCACTTAACGGGAAAGTTTGTTTTTTCCAAACGAATAACTACCTTTGCCGGTGATAATCCAAGACATTAAACTATTAAACCAAAACAATGAATATGAAACGTTTTTATTCTCACCTTTTCAAAGGTTTATGCTTTCTTCTTTTCCTGAGTTATTTTCAAACCGTTAGCGGGATTGGCGAAATTCAATCCTGGGATGCCCGTTCGTTTTCGTTAGGCAAGATTCATGCTTTAAGCGATGCTTTGAGCAATCCCGCCCGTTTGTCGTTTTCCGACCAAAAATCCATCGGCCTCAATGTTTGGAATCGCTTTGCAATGAACGAATTAAACACCGTTGATGTGCATCTGAAATACCCCAATCGGTGGGTGGATGCGGGTGCCAAATTCTCTACTTTCGGTTATTCGGATTATCGCCTCAGTCAACTGCAAGGCTTGTTTTCCAAAAAAATACGACCGGATTTGGCTATGGGTATCCATCTGAAATTCTTGCACGAGTCTTCCATTGTAGAAGAATCCGACCAAGAGGAACTGAGTGCCGGTTTTGGCCTCTTTTATCGCTTGAATGAGCAGATTAACTTCGCTTTTTCCGGCGAAAACCTCCTCGCGACTTTCAAAACCAAGCAATGGGAAATTCACCTGGGAGGCAACTATCAAATGCTTGACCATGCGGCTTTGTTTTTGGAAACAAGTGGCGGGAAGGAAACGGATTTTCAGGTTTCTGTCGGTTTCGAGTATGCTATTATGCAGGATTTTCTGTTGCGGTCGGGTTATTGCTCGTTGGGGAAAATGCCTTCATTCGGCTTGGGGTATCAATGGAACAAGTGGCGGGTGGATGTTGGCTTTGCGCTGCATAATGTGTTGGGAATGAGTAGTGTTATCGGAATTAATTATATGCTATGAAAACCGCTGTTTATAGTCTCTGTATGGTGGGATTGTGCAGCTTCGCACTCCCAATAGATGCGCAAATCAACCCGCATAATTCCGAATGGATGCAGTTTCTGGAAACCTTGGTCAACGAAGAAAGCGCCGACGAGGAGGCTTTGGCCGATTTATTCGACGAATTGTCCGCCATTGTGGAAAACCCTTATAACTTGCAGACCGTGACTAAGGAAGCCTTGGAAAAATTACCGTTTTTGAGCGATGCGCAAATAGAAAATCTGCTGTATTACATTTATAAATACGGCCCGTTGGTCGATATTCACGAATTGCAAAACGTGGAAGATTTGGATTTGCAGACCATTACTTATCTCTTGCCGTTCGTTTATCTGGGAGAAGCAAATAGCATCATTCGCAATCCTCCCAGCCACCTGAAATACAGTCATCAAGAAGTGCTGTTGCGTACTAATTTCACCGTTCAGGAAAAGGCTGGCTACGCCAATCACAAGTATGGGGGCGACCCGTATTATCTGGGTTTTCGCTACGGATTCAGTCTGTCCGATAAAATCCAGTTGGGTGTCAGCGGAGAAAAAGATCCGGGCGAACCGGTTTGGAAGGGCTACAACAAGGTTTTCGATTATCTTACCGGTAATCTGGTCTTCAAAAACATAGGCATTTTGGAAGCTTTGCATTTCGGCAATTACCGTCTGTCATTCGGACAAGGTTTGGTTATGAACACCAACTTCTCGATGGGTAAAACGGCCGATGTTACGAATATCAATCAAAAAACGGCCGGTATTCAGCGGCATCTTTCCACCAATGAAAGTCAATATTTCAGCGGAACGGCGGGGACATTGCAGTATCGGAATGTCCGGCTGAGTTTGTTTTATTCCAATCGTCTTGCGGATGCCAATGCCGATACCAACACCATTTACAGTTTTCAGACAGACGGTTATCATCGCACATCCAACGAACTACTCAAACGGCGAACGGCCGAAACGGAACTTTCCGGCGGCAATCTGCAATGGCACAATCCTTCCCTTTTGGTGGGATTGACCGCTGTCGCTTATCATTTCAACGGCAAAACCCTCGACCCGCAATGGAAGCCCTACAACACCTTCTATTTGCGAGGAAAGGCGCATGCCAATGTCGGAATCCATTACAAATATCAACTGAAAAAAGGCAGTTTACAGGGCGAAACGGCCATCGACCGCAACGGGAAAACCGCAACCGTTCATCATTTGATGCTCAAACCGGCTTCGGCGCTGCATTGGGCGGTTTCGTTCCGCTATTACGACCCGCAATACAATGCCCTTTACGGCAACGGATTTTCCGAATCGACTGTCGTTCAGAATGAAACAGGATTTTACAGCGGCATCCAATGGCAATTGCCTCACTCGTTGGAGTTATCGGCTTATTGGGATTATTTCCGGTTTCCGTGGTTGAAATTCGGAATCGAGACACCATCGTCGGGCAATGATGCGCTGATTCAATTAAACTACAGTCCACGAAGGAACTGGCAAATGAATTTACGTTATAAATTCAAAGAAAAACAAAAGGATATTTTGCCTTACGAACAACATCGCTGGCGGTATCAATTGAAATACGATGCCAATCGGGTATGGCATTTCCAGTCGCAGGTCAATTATAACCGGTATGCAAGTGCGGTTAAAACCCGGCAGGGTTGGAGTATCGCACAATCCGCTTCATTCGCTCCCCAAGCTGCGCTCCAAATCGACGGAGGCATCGCCTGTTTCAATGCCGAAGATTGGGATACGCGCATTTCGACCTATGAAAAAAGCATTTTGTATGCCTTCAGTTTTCCAACGTATTACGGAAAGGGGTTGCGGTATTACGCTGTCCTCCAATGGAAGATAGCAAAACAGCTAACAGTATATGTAAAAGGCGGTTCCTCGCACTATTTTGATGGAGAAACGATTGGTTCGGGGTTGGAAGCGATACAGGGAAAAGAAAAAACCGATGTTTATTTTTTGATTAAATACCGGTTTTAGATTCATAATACTGCACAAACGAATGGATGACTACCTTGTTTCCCCCCGGCGTAGGATAATCGCCCGAAAAATACCAATCGCCACGATGATTGGGACACGCTTCGTGCAAGCCTTCCAAGGACTGGAAAACAATTTGCACTTTCGCCTTCGTACTGTGAGGAGTAAGGATTTCAGCAATTTTGCCGGATATTTCTTCCGTCGTAAACGGCGAATAAATATCTTTAACATAATTGATTACCTCTTCTTTCGGCAAGTGGATCTGCGCTTTGCATTTTTGATAGGTCTTATCAATCACCGATTGCATTCCGCGTTCCTTCAACAGGGCGATGGCTGCGCGAAAAGCAACAAATTCGTCCATCCGGTTCATATCAATGCCGTAACAATCAGGGTAACGGATTTGGGGAGAGGAGGATACAATCACAATCTTTTTCGGTTCCAAACGGTCTAAAATATTGATAATACTTTGTTTCAAGGTTGTTCCGCGAACAATGCTGTCGTCGATAACCACCAGATTATCTTGTTTCGCTTTGATTGAGCCGTAGGTAATGTCGTAAACATGAGCGGCCAGTTCATCACGGCTGTCGCCTTCGGCAATGAATGTCCGCAACTTGATGTCTTTAAGCGCCACCTTTTCTTGACGGATTTTCATTGACAAGATGCGTTCCAAATCGTCTTCCGTCAATTCGTGCGTATGGTTTTTGACTAATTGCTTCTTTTGCGCATCCAGATAACTTTCAAAACCTTCCATCATGCCATAGAACGCCACTTCGGCCGTGTTGGGGATAAACGAGAACACGGTGTTGTTCAAATCATTATCAATGGCTTTCAAAATTGGATTCAGCAACAGTTTGCCGAGCATTTTCCGTTCCTGATAAATATCACGGTCGGAGCCGCGTGAGAAATAAATCCGTTCAAATGAACAGGGACTGACATTTCGGGCTTCCTGTATCTGTTCCAAACAAATTTGGCCGTTTTGTTTCACGATAAAGGCTTGTCCCGCGTTCAGTTCATGAACATCCTCCAATTTGACATTCATAACCGTTTGTATCACCGGGCGCTCCGAAGCCACCACTGCAATCTCGTCATCGTAATAATAAAATGCGGGACGAATGCCTTGCGGGTCGCGGAAAGCAAACATATCGGTGTTGCCGGTAACGCCGCAGAGAACAAAACCGCCGTCCCAGTTTTTAGCCGAACGGCGCAGGACATGAGCCAAATCCACATTTTCGGTAATCTTTTTGTTAATCGCCTGACCGGCTGCATATTTAGGTTTGAACAATTCGTACAGATGTTGGACTTCGCGGTCTAAATAATTGCCCATCATTTCCAGAATCATCAAGGTATCGGAATAGAGGCGGGGGTGTTGTCCCTGATGGATGAGTTGTTGGAAGATTTCATCCACATTGGTCATATTGAAATTTCCACACAGCATCAAACTGCGCGAGCGCCAATTATTTCGCCGTAAAAACGGATGGATATAATCCAGTCCCGAACGGCCGGTGGTGCTGTACCGCAAATGTCCCATATACACCTCTCCGCAAAAAGGAATGGTGTCGTAAGAGCTATCTTTCGGTATATCATGCGCTTTTTCGTAAATTTTCCGGAAAATTTCTTTGATGGCGCCGCTTCCCAAAGCGCGTTCGCGGAAAATATATTCCGTGCCGGGTTTGGCGTTGGCGCTCACACAGCCGACACCAGCGCCTTCTTGTCCGCGGTTATGCTGTTTTTCCATTAAAAGATAGAGTTTATTCAAACCGTATTGCCACGTTCCATACTTTTCCTTGTAGTACTCAATCGGTTTCAAGAGACGAACTAATGCGATTCCGCACTCGTGCTTAAGTTGTTCCATATAATTTTGCCGGTAAATGCTCGCAAAGATAGTATTTTTTTGAAAATAAATTCATACCTTTGCCCCGCAAATTAAAAAGATATTTGCCCAAATGGCGGAATTGGTAGACGCGCTAGTTTCAGGGACTAGTATTCGCAAGGATGTGCAGGTTCGAGTCCTGTTTTGGGCACCAACAAATGTTAAAGAAGCCCCCGTAAATGGATAGTTTGCGGGGGGTTTTCATTCTCGTATCCCAAAGGAGGTTCCACTCCGAATTTTCAATAATATTCTCACATTATTTACTGTTTATATGTGTGGCATACTTGACATACTGGGCACACTTATTTGCGAAGTCGGCTGTTCTTGGAATGTAAAATAGAGTTTGATTGTGTTAACCTATTTTGTCTTTTATTTAATTGAATATCAATAACTTATATTTTTTGTCCTACCACAAAAAACTTCGCACATCTACCATTGCGTTACCTTTGTAGTGTCAAGCAAAAAGGCACATTTGAAAAACAGAAAATTTCAAAATAAAAATAAACGTATGAAAACAAAAAACAAAGTGTTAATCTTTGATTCCGATGAGGAATTGGTAACGAAAATCGCATCCAAAGTCAAAGATGCGCTCAAAGAACAATTTACGGCGATTAGTCGTAAGACAAGGAAAGATGCTGTTCCTCGTTACCTAACTCGTGATGAGGCAGCAAAGACCTTGCGCATTAGTATCAGTTCAATTTATCGCTTAATGAAGAACAAAACGCTACCCTATAAAAAAGTGGGCAGGCGGGTGCTTATCTTGGAATCAGACGTTCAATCCATAATTTTAGATATGTATGTATAATAGCAATAATCAACGCAAGGGATTCCCCTACCAATCAGTCTTTCCATCCATTTTGGTTACGCTGATTGACGAACTGTACGAGAAATATGGGTATCCCATAGATTTTATTTCTACGGCAATTTTTACCGCTTTTGCTGCAAGCATTGGGAATAGCGCCCAAATCAAGTATAATGAAGCCTTTATAGAAACGGCAAGTATCTTTTGTGTGCTTATCGGCAAAGTGAATTCGGGAAAGTCTCATCCCTTATCTTGGGCGTTCAAGCCCTTTTTCAAAAAGAATAGGGAAGAATCGGTAAAATACCAAATAGCCAAGCAGCAGTATCAGGGCAAACGCATCTTAATTTGTTAGAATTTTCAATAAATACTCATTATTCCATCCGGCATCGAGCCTTTTCCCTTTCACACTCCTCTTTTTTGATTGTTCATGTTTGATTAGATTAAGTGCGATTCGGTTAAGCAGGGAAAAATTTTGCGCCGCATAACCCTCTCTCTTTCGAGAGTCATCCTCATTGAAAGAAACATCTAATTGCCAATGTAAATTGTTCTCTATACCCCAATGTGA
>JAITXK010000001.1 GCA_031284765.1 Candidatus Symbiothrix sp. | reverse complement strand
TTGAGTATTCTCTCCGCCTAAGGTCACAAATTGTGACCTTAAAAATTGATATTCTATTTCGGATATTTGAAACATGAAATCAAGAGAGATTTGAATATTTTGCAATTCCATTATTTAACTCCTTCTTTCGAATCGCTTTCGCATTCAATGAACTTACCACCTGTTTACCAATCTTCACCTCAATTTCCTTGCGGGTATTCCCAGCAATTTGTCCACCCTGACGGGCAATTTCGCGATTTCCTGCCAACGTTTCCGGTTGCTTTTCTTTCGATATTTCGGTGGTTGTAGCCTCTGCAAGCATATTCAAAACCAATTCCATATTGGTCATATTATCGCGCAAACTTTCGGTTTTCAAACCTTTATGTTGTTTATATTGTCTGGTTGTCATTCCCGACCAAGCTTGCGTAATAATATCGGTCAAGACCGCATATTCCTGACCTTTCGCTATTCCCCGACGTTCCCACTCATCGGTCAGTTCTTTTCTTACTTCGATGGATTTCAGCCGTTGGTTAATCCAATTATCCGAATACCCTTTCCTGTGGTAATACTCCATCAATCGGTCGATACCCAATTCGGGGTCATCCATTTCTTCCAAGCGTTCACGGGCAAGTTGCGACAGCCACAGTTTAAACGGCTCTGCTTTGGGCGATGGAATTGATTGTATCAGCCGAAAAAGTTGTTCTACATCGGCGACATCAGTCAATCGCATTTTCCCGTCCGACGCCTGCATTTTCAAACCGTGACAGTTTGTCACGGTTTCATTTCCTTCTTCTTTTAGTCGTTGTTTTAACTTGCGCCAATAGGCTGCAGGGTCAACACTTTCCGTTAATACTTCGATAACATCCACAACAGAGATGTACCACTTTTCCTGTTCACTGTCCCATGCGGAACGGACTTTCTTGCTTTCAAATAGCTTAACAGCTGCTTCTTGTGTCATAGATAAATATTTTTAGTTAAATCAATACAAAAACCCAAACAACCAAAGCGGAATAATCTTCAATTCTCCCATCTCAATGCCGTCGATGGCATAATACACATCGGGATTAAATTTCCCGTTTATCCGGTTGCCAACATTGAACAAGTATTTGCCATCCACCAAAAAATGACTGTCCCCGGGCGCAGCATTCACTTTGTAATCTTTATGCACTTGGTTGTAAAAAAACGTTTCCATCAATACCTGTTGCTCAACATTTATCATGCGGGTAGCGTAAAGCAGATTGGGATTTTGCAAATACAATTTTTCCGGTTTTTTGGGGAATTCTTCATTCTCGGGATACAACATGTTCACTAAACGAGCATCTTTCAGATACTTGATATAGTTCATGACCGTGGCTCGCGAAGTATCAATATCCAAACTGAACTGACTTACATTCGGAGTACCGGGCGCACTTGCCGACAAAAGATACAGCAACTTCCGCAACTTGGGCAAATAACGCTGCTCAATTTGATTGATATAGGCAACATCGACCTCCAACATCATGTTCATGGTTTTGAGCAGATTCTCCGAAAAATTACGTTTTTCCAAAAAGAAAGGATAAAAACCATGATGAAAATAATCATCCATATATGCCAATGGCTTGATGCGGCCGGATATTCCCTTTGAAATCGTCGAGTGATGCATTAAAATATCTTCCAAAGAATAGCAATCGAATTGTTGTCCGGTTTGAAGCTCCAAAAATTCGCGGAATGAGAACCCCCGTAGATTGTACGAAACCACTTTGTTGGCCAACGGCGAATGTTCATCTTTCAAACGCGTAACGGACGAGGAGGTGAAAATAATCTGCAAATCGGGCAGATTGTCGTAGCAAAAGGCCAACTCATCAGCCCAATTGGGATATTTGAAAACCTGGTCAATCAAGAGGACTTTCCCGCCCCGCATACAAAACTCGCGGGCAAAATCCTGGATGGTTTTAACGGTAAAATAGAAATTATTCAGGTTGATGTAGAGACATTCCTTATTCAGGAGCGAAAAATTTTCCTTCGCATATTGCAACAAAAAACTGGTCTTGCCAACCCCTCGTGAGCCTTTAATCCCAATCAAGCGGTCATGCCAATTAATGTCGTCCATTAATTTCCGCCGGATGGGGAGGTTGGTATGCTCCACCAAGTATTGATGCGTTTTATACAAAGAGTCCATTTTCTACTATATAAAGGGCTACAAAAATACGGAAATATTTCCAAATTGCAACATAGAGATTGCAATTCATTAGAGAATCAAATCGCTCATAATCCCATCAGACACAAAAATGCCCTTCCTGCTCAATCTTAAATGGGTTTCTTCTATCTGTAATAGTTGATTTTGAAGGTGTTTTTCCGCTTGTCGCAAACAATCATCCGTTTTCTTTTTGCCGAAAAGGCTTTGCATCTCGTTCAAATCAATGCCTTTCATGGTTCGCAGACGGGTGATAATAAAATCGTTGAACATCGCCTTTTCGTCCAACAATTCCATTTCAAAACCGGCGGAAAGATAACCGGCGCCCGCAATACACGAGTTCCATTGCCGGCTGATGCGGTTATAAGAATGTGCCGACGCCCCGATGCCCAAGTACGGCGTCCCGTTCCAATACGCGGAATTATGGCGGGAATGACAGCCGGAACGGGCAAAATTGGAAATTTCGTATTGCTCAAATCCCGCTTTGGACAAACGGTCAATCAACTGTTCAAACATTGCTACACCCAACTCTTCGTCTATCGGGTGAATTTTGCCTCGCTGCCATAAATCAAACAAAGGAGTGCCCGATTCATACATCAAGTGATAGGCCGAAATATGTTGAATCTTCAAATCAATGGCTTGTTGAAGCGTGATCCGCCATTTTGCCAGGGTTTGATTCGGCAATCCATACATCAAATCGATGCTGATATTTTGAAAACCTGTTTCCTGACAACGTTTTACTGCCTGAATAGCCGGTTCGGCAGTATGACGGCGGTTCAGAAAGCGCAATTCATCGTCATGAAAACTTTGAATACCCAAGCTGATGCGGTTGAAAGGGAGATTTTTAAGGGAATCCAGATATTCGGGAATCAGGTCGTCGGGGTTGGATTCCAAGGTAATTTCGACCTCTCCCCCGAAGGAGAGGTTCTGAAATATTTTCCGAAAATCTCCTGCCGAAAGTTGCGACGGCGTCCCACCACCAAAATAAATAGTTTCAATCGCTTCACCCTTCAGATAATCCTTCCGCAATTCCACCTCGCGACACAAGGCATCCACATAAGCCACTTTCGCATGGCAATCTACAGACGAGAAGAAGTCGCAATAAATGCAGCGTTTTTTACAAAAAGGAATGTGAAAATAAATGCTTGCCATAAACTTTGGTGTTTTTTATTAAAAAGATTGATTTTCTTTGCTGGTTAGAAAAATACAGGTAGTAAAAAGTTGTTGTATAACCATGTTCATTTCATTAAACTGCAAATGTACAAATTTTGTATTATTTTGTTATCCAATAAGGGGAGATGTTTTTCCGAATCCAAAAAAAACG
>JAITXK010000150.1 GCA_031284765.1 Candidatus Symbiothrix sp. | reverse complement strand
ATTTGCATTATCAATTCAAACCGTCGAACTTAAATCAGCTAACCGGCGTTTGATAGTAAAAGGGATTGCTTATTTCATTAAAAAATAGTTTGTATATGAAAACTTCAAGTTTATTAATTGGTATGGGAATCGGATTGGTAGTCGGCGCGGCTGTCGGTGTCTATCTGGCATCCAGCGAGGAAGATAAAGCTGCATTGGCAGATGAAATCAGTTCCAAAGTGGATTCTGCAAAGAAGAAAATCGGCAAAGTGGTCAGTGATGGTATTGACGAGTTGGAAAAAACCGCAGAAAAAGCGGTGCAAATTGCTCAGGAAGGTATTGCAAAAGTGCAAGTTCACAAAAGTTGACCATGGAAAATCAGCATTTGGGAACCCTGTTGTCCGCTTTGAAAACGGATGCGAAAGAATTACTCGCCACCAAATTCGAATGGTTGCGTTTGGATATGCTGGAAAAGACCTCCGCAACCGGTTCAGTATTAATCTATAGCTTGATTATTCTGAATATTGTCTTTTTCGCCTTGCTGTTCGCTTTTCTCGCTTTCGGCTTGTGGATAGGCGATTTGGTACATAATCTTGCCGGCGGTTTTGCCATTGTTACCTTGTTTTACATCCTGCTCTTGTTTGTGCTGGTTATCTGTCGTAAAAGCGTTTTCAGAACTTTTCAGAATTGGTTTTTGAAAGCATTGTATTCGGATTTGAAAGACTCGGACGAATCGCCATTAAATC
Organism: Candidatus Symbiothrix sp.; assembly: GCA_031284765.1. Classification (GTDB taxonomy): domain Bacteria; phylum Bacteroidota; class Bacteroidia; order Bacteroidales; family Azobacteroidaceae; genus Azobacteroides. The sequence continues at coordinate 5,008 of JAITXK010000150.1, read as the reverse complement.
AAAAAATATGAAATCAAAACAACTGACTCCGCTCGAAAGCTTGCAATGCAGAAAACTCCAATTGCAAAAAAAGTCCGATGTATTGACAAATAAATTGGATGCAAATTTTACTTTTTTGCAGGAAAATTGGGCTTCTTTATTGAAGGAAAGCGTCTTTTCGGTCGTCGTATCCCGGTTCCCGGTTTTCGATATCATTCCTTATTTTGTCAAAGGGACGAAAGGCATCCTGCTCCGTTTTTTATTGATACAGCTAAAGAAAATCTTTTTGCGGCGGTGACGCTTGCCATAATTTGATAAATCCAAGATAAAACCTTACATTTGTGGATAAAATTTTAAATAGTAAAATGTCGAAAATACTCATTATCGGTGCAGGTGGCGTGGGAACCGTGGTAGCTCATAAAGTAGCCCAGAATCATGCCGCGTTTGGCGAAATTATGCTTGCTAGTCGTACAAAATCAAAGTGTGATGCCATTGCCAACGGTATTGGCACGAAATATGGAAACAAAACCATTCAAACGGCGCAGATTGATGCCGACAATGTTCCCGAATTAGTCCGGTTGTTCCGTTCCTTCCAACCCGCATTGGTTATCAATGTGGCGCTTCCCTATCAGGATTTGACCATTATGGACGCTTGTTTAGAAGCAGGAGTAAATTATTTGGATACAGCCAATTACGAGCCGAAGGATGAGGCCAAGTTTGAATACAAATGGCAATGGGCCTACAAAGAAAAATTTGAGAAAGCGGGCTTGACCGCTATTCTTGGTTGCGGTTTCGACCCGGGCGTGACGAGTATTTTTACCGCTTATGCCGCTAAACATCATTTTGGCGAAATGCACTATCTGGACATTGTCGATTGCAACGCAGGCGACCACGGCAAAGCATTTGCCACCAATTTCAACCCTGAAATCAATATCCGCGAAGTTACCCAAAAAGGTAAATATTGGGAAAACGGACAATGGGTGCAGACGGCGCCGCACGAAATTCATCAACTATTGAATTATCCAAATATCGGGCCGAAAGAATCGTATGTCATTTATCACGAAGAATTGGAATCGTTGGTAAAGAATTTCCCGACATTGAAACGCGCCCGCTTCTGGATGACGTTCGGACAAGAATATTTAACGCATTTGCGTGTCATACAAAACATCGGTATGGCACGTATTGACCCGGTTCTTTACAACGGGATGGAAATTGTTCCGATTCAATTCCTGAAAGCCGTATTGCCCGACCCGGGCGACTTGGGCGAAAATTATACCGGCGAAACAAGTATCGGTTGCCGCATCAAAGGCTTGGATAAGAACGGAAAAGCATTGACTTACTATATTTACAACAACTGTCTGCATCAAGATGCTTACAAGGAAACGGGTGCACAGGGTGTCAGTTATACAACCGGTGTTCCGGCTGCCATCGGCGCGTTGATGTTTATGCAGGGCATTTGGAAAAAGCCGGGCGTTTTCAATGTTGAAGAGTTTGATCCTGATCCATTTATGGAGCAATTAAATAAGCAGGGTTTGCCTTGGCATGAGAGATTGAATGGTGATTTGGAAGTATAATTATGAATCATAAACCTTTAAAAATAATTTAAAAACAATGAGCGAAAAAGAAAAAAACACAGAAGTAAACTCTGCTCCCAATGCAGAAAAGTTGAAAGCCTTACGGGCGGCAACGGAGAAAATCGAGAAAAATTACGGCAAAGGCTCCATCATGAAAATGGGCGATAATGCCGTAGAAGAAGTGTCTGTGATTCCGACCGGTTCGGTGGGCTTGAATGCCGCTTTAGGCGTTGGAGGCTATCCAAGAGGCAGAGTGATTGAAATTTACGGCCCGGAATCGTCCGGAAAAACCACCTTGGCTATTCATGCTATTGCCGAAGCGCAAAAAGCGGGCGGTATTGCTGCATTTATAGATGCAGAACATGCTTTCGACCGTTTTTATGCCGAAAAATTAGGCGTGGACATCGAAAACTTGTGGATTTCTCAACCCGATTCAGGCGAACAGGCTTTGGAAATTACCGAACAATTGATTCGTTCATCGGCCATTGATATTATTGTCATTGACTCGGTGGCCGCCTTAACGCCCAAAGCCGAATTGGAAGGCGATATGGGTGATTCCAAAATGGGATTGCAGGCACGTTTGATGTCGCAGGCTTTGCGGAAACTGACCGCCGCCATCAGTAAAACGAATACGACTTGTATCTTTATCAACCAGTTGCGCGATAAAATCGGCGTGATGTTCGGAAATCCTGAAACGACCACCGGTGGTAATGCGCTCAAATTTTATTCTTCCGTCCGCTTGGATATTCGTCGCAGTACATCCATCAAAGACGGCGAAGAAGTGAAGGGGAATCAGACCAAAGTGAAAGTGGTGAAAAACAAAGTGGCGCCTCCTTTCCGCAAAGCCGAGTTCGACATCATGTTCGGCGAAGGCATTTCAAAAACCGGCGAATTGGTTGATATAGGTTCCGATTTGGATATTGTAAAGAAAAGCGGTAGTTGGTACAGCTACAACGACACCAAATTAGGCCAAGGTCGCGAAGCTGCCAAAGATTGTCTGCGCGATAATCCCGAATTGGCGGACGAAATCGAAGCCAAAATCATGGTGGCCTTGAAAAAATAAGTGAATTTTTTGAAGCAAAATCATGGCAACACAGGAAACACACAAGCTGTTCGAACAAATAACCGGATCTTTAGAGCAAAAACAAGTCAAACAAGCAGTGGATGCACTTCGTTCGCTTTTGTCTGTGCTGCAAAATTGGCAATTGCAGGAAACACTGGATTCTTTGGAAGATACTTACAAAACCATGTTGCGGTATTCATTACAAAATATTCAAGATCCCGACCGCAACAAAATCTACAACGACTTGATTCGTTTGCTTTATCAAACAGCCGATACTGCATTCTTTCAACTGAAAACGGCCAACGAAAACTTGTTGTTTTACGAACGAAAACGCTCTTTCCATTTCTATGTTCCTGAAAGCGCCTCCGAGTTGTTGAAAAATTTGGAAAATATTGCTGAAAAAACAGCCGTGTGGGATGTATTGGATACGGCGGATAAAGCCAAGCAAATAAAAGATTTATCCTTGCAAAAGGAAACGGTGATTCGAAAGCTTTTTTATTCCGCCTGGTTGAGCAACCATTGGTCGAAAGACGAAAAGGCGCAATGGAAAACGGTTCTGGCAATGGATTCAAACCACTTGCCCGCCTTGATTATTACCGCTGTCACGCTCAATCTTATGGAAACGTTTGATGAAAACAAGGCGGCTTTGTTGTTCGAATCCGCTCAAAATACAAATGAGGATGTGCAGGTGCGTGCCCTGACCGGCATTGCCCTCTTCCTCAGGAAATACGATAAACGGTTGCATTTATACCCCGGATTGGTAGAACGCCTGAATCAGTTAGCCGAAGATCCGATATTTCTCCGAAAAATGCGCCATGTTGTGTTACAGTTTATTGTGAGCCGTGATACGGAAAAAATCACAAGGAAAATTACTGATGAATTGATTCCCGAGATGATGCAAAAACTCGGGCCGAAGATCGGACAAAAAATGCAAATCAACGAATTAATCGGCGATTTGGAATCGGATGAAGAAGGCAAAAATCCCGAATGGCAAGATCTGATTGAACAGTCGGGTATGCAGGAAAAGTTGCAGGAAATCTCTGATTTGCAAATGGAAGGAGCGGATGTGATGCACTCGTCTTTTATCCACTTGAAAAATTATCCGTTTTTCAACGAACCTTCCAACTGGTTTATGCCGTTTTCGATGGATCCGGCAATAATTGATAATGAGGATGTAGCTAAATTATCCGAAATACTGAAAACATCAACACTTTTGTGTAATTCGGATAAATATTCGTTCTTTTTCAGTGTGGAACAAATGCCGTCCGCTTACCGTAAAATGATGATAGGACAGTTTTCGTCCGAGATGAGCGCCGTCAATGAAGCACAAAAAACCGAGTTGAAGAATGCTTCCCAAACCATTGGACACAGCACACGACAATACATTCAGGATTTGTACCGTTTTTATAAACTTCATCCGAAACGGAAGGATTTTGAAGATATTTTTGCCACCCAACCGGAATTTTACAAGGTATCGTTTATAGAAAATTTACTGCAAGATAAAGATAGTTTGTTGATCATCTGTGAGTATTATTTTAATCGAAATTACTATGCCGATGCCAACGAACTTATTGACCGCTTGTTGCAAATAGATGCTGAAGATGCGGTTTTATACCAGAAAAAAGCCTACTGCCTGCAAATGACCGGTCAATTAATGGCCGCCTTGGATGCTTATCAAAAGGCGGAATTTTTGAATGCCAATCATTCTTGGACACTAAAAAAACTGGCGCATTTGCATCGCATCTTGAAAAATCCGCAAGAGGCCTTGCTGTATTACAAAAAAGCGGAACAATTCAATCCCGACAATCTGTCTCTCCAACTGAATATCGGCCATTGCCATCTGGAATTGCAAGAGTATGAACAAGCCTTGAAATACTATTTCAAAGTGGAATATCTGAGCAAAAACAAGGAAAAAGCATGGCGCCCGCTCGCGTGGACTTCTTTCCTGATGGGAAAATACCAACAGGCGGCGGATTATTACCATAAGATTCTCGAAACTTCTCCCACTGCCGACGACTACCTCAATGCCGGACACGTACAATTGGTTATGCACAATGCCGCGGAAGCGATTCGTTTGTATGCCTTGTCGTGGAAGCAAAGCAATCAATCGCAAGCAGAGTTTGCGAGTGCTTTTGCCGATGATATTCCCCATTTGTCAGAGGCTGGGGTTGATTCGATGGATTTGCCATTCATTTTGGATAGTGTTTTTTATTCTTGATTCCATTTTCCGCGTAAAGCATTGAAATACAAACAACCCTCAATTGCTTCATTGCATTGAGGGTTGTTTGTGTATTTTAAGGAGTGCCTGTATGTGCGTCCCTACGATTATTTTTTAGGAATGAATCGTTTCGTGGTGGTTGCTTTTCCCGACGCGTGATTTTTTTGTTCAATA
>JAITXK010000127.1 GCA_031284765.1 Candidatus Symbiothrix sp. | reverse complement strand
GCCAGGTTGACCGTGGCATCTTTTACGCCCGGCTGTTGTTTTAGCGTTTTTTGAATATTCATTGCACATCCTGCACAAGCCATGTTTACTATGGGGAAACTTCCTTTTTTGATCATAATTGAATTTATTTTTTTAGTTCTACCAACGGCAAAGATATGACAATTAAATGGATTTTTTTCGGCCGGAAATTTTTTTCGTACTTTTGTAACTTCATTCCATTGTTGGAACTAATCTTATTGAATATGTCGCAAATAAAGATTTATAAAGCCTCTGCCGGATCGGGCAAAACCTACACCTTGGCATTGGAGTATATCCGCGAGTTACTGCTTTCCCATTCGGAAGACCATTACCGCCATGTATTGGCCGTAACGTTTACCAAAGATGCCACGGGCGAGATGAAAGACCGGATATTGTCCGAATTATACGGTCTGGCTTTCACTACCGCCGATTCAGCCGGATTCTTAGCTTCGTTGCAAACGGCTTTGCAAGCGTCGGGTTACCCGTTGACTGACCAACAGATACGCAGCAGGGCGGAGAGAATCTTGCATGCGATTTTGCACGACTACAGTCGGCTGAACATTACCACTATTGACAGCTTCTTTCAAAAAGTGTTGCGCAATCTGGCGCGTGAGTTAGGCACCGGATCTAAATTCAATCTGGAGATGAATACCGAAAAAGCCTTGAGCGAGGCCGTTCATGCCACCATCGAAAAGGCCAATCAAAACAAACAAATCCTCGAATGGCTGACGACCTACATTGAACACAAGATGGATGAAGACCGCAACTGGCGCATCGAACAGGAGATTTTCAGTTTCAGCCATTGCATGTACAACGAATTTTTTCAGGAACACGAGAAAGAACTGCGGAAGCAAATTCAGGAGAATCCGAACGTTTTTCAGGAATTGAAACAACGGCAGAATGAAATAAAGAAAGTGTGTAAAGCCTTTTTTATTGATACTTATCAAAATATTCAATCGCTATTGAATGCCTCGAATTTAACGGCAGAAGATTTTATTCGCAAAGGTCTTCCTATTGATTTTTTCCGCAAATTGGCGACGGGCAATTACGCGGCGGAAGTCAACCAAACCATCCTTAATTGTTGCGAAGAGGCTGCGTGTTGGACCAGCAAAACGAATAAACGGAGGGCAGAAATAGAACAGTTGGCCGATTCCAAACTGATGTCGTTGTTGCGAGAAACCTTGGATGTACAAAAGCAAATGTTGACTTCCCAGATGGTTGTCGGCAACCTGCACCAATTAGGCTTGATTTGGGATATTTCGAAAGAAATCAATATGCAAAACGCTGAAAACAACCGGTTTATGTTGTCCGATACCGCCCGCTTTCTGCACGAAATGATTGATGATTCGGATGCGCCGTTTATATACGAAAAAATCGGTTCGGACATCCGCCACGTCATGATTGACGAGTTTCAGGATACTTCCCGCCTGCAATGGCAGAATTTCAAGGCATTGCTTTCGAATATCATTGCCACCGACCGTTTCAGCCTTATTGTCGGCGATGTGAAGCAATCCATTTACCGCTGGCGGAACGGCGACTGGCGTATTCTGAACAGTATCGGCCCGGAATTACACGCCGAAGAAAAGACCTTGGGAACGAATTACCGGAGCGACAAAACGATTGTCGAATTCAACAATACTTTTTTTCTCTCTGCTGCCGGTTTACTCAATCAGTTGCATAATCAGCGTTTAGGAGAAACGTTGCCATCGCCATTCCTTTCCACTTACAATGCAGAAGAGTTGGTGCAGGCATCCATTCAAAAGGCAATCACAGGCTATGTGTCAATTGATTTTGCAGAGGCAGAAGAAGATACAAGTTATTCCGAAGCCATGAAACGATCGGTATTGGAACAAATACTGAAGCTGTACGAAAACGGCGTTCCAGCCAACGAGATTTGTATTTTGACTCGTAAAAACGATGGGATCATCCATTTGGCCGATTATCTTTCGTCGATGAAAGATGATTATCCCGAACTTGCACGGCAACATTATCTGGATGTGATTTCCGATGAAGCCTTTCAGTTGAAATCTTCGATGGCGGTCAACATCATTATCGAGGCTTTGAAGGTGATTGCGGAGCCGGAGGATGTGGTGGCGGCGGCGGTGTTGGAGAGCCTCACCCCCGGCTCTTCCCCACAGGGGAGGTGGAAGGAAGACCGGTTAAAAATGCCCCTTTTCGAACTCATCGGCGACCTCTACCGTCAATTCCGGTTGGAAGAATTGGAAGGTCAATCGGCCTACCTCTTTGCCTTGTATGATTCCATTGCCAAGTATCTGAACGAAAAGCCGGCCGACTTATCGTGCTTCCTTCAATATTGGGACGACGAGTTGCAGACGAAAACCATTCCCGCCGGTTCGAGCGTGTCGGGTATCCGTGCGATGACGATTCACAAATCGAAAGGTTTGCAATTTCCGACTGTGATTATTCCGTATTGCGATTGGAAAATTGACCCGCAATTCAATCCGACTTTGTGGTGCGGAGCCAAAGAAGGATTGTACAACCTTGCCTTGTTGCCCGTCGATTACAACAAAACCATGGCAGATACCGTTTTCGCTCCGGAATACAAAGATGAAACCGCGCAATCATGGCTTGACAATCTGAACCTGTTGTACGTGGGATTCACCCGGGCAGAAAAGAATTTACTGATTCTTGGAAAACACAAGAAGAATTTGCCGGACTTCAGCAACATCCGCACGGTTTCAGACCTTTTGCAATTGGCCATCCCCTCCTTAGCCGGTGCGTGGGACGAAGAAACCAAGCATTTTGAAACGGGACGTTTGGCGGCATCCCTCAAACAGGACGCCAATGCGGCGAAAGATTCGGATCATCCGCTGAAACAAATCCCTGCAAGCAGGGAAGTTGTTTTTGCTTCGGAAGCTTTTCATGCCGGTAAATCCATCTTTAAGCAATCGAATCAATCGCGGGAGTTTGTAAACGCGAATCTTTCCCAGGGAGAGGGAGCCAAGAGGCTCT
>JAITXK010000119.1 GCA_031284765.1 Candidatus Symbiothrix sp. | reverse complement strand
TGTTTAGAATTTGAAATTATAAGTAACAGAAGGTATGAAACGGAAAAGATAGGTCATCTCAGCCGTAGGAGTGGATGTTTCCGTTTGGTTGTAGGAAATCAACCAGGGATTTTTTCGTCCGTAAGCGTTGTATATTGAAAAGTTCCATTCGCCCTGCCAAGGTTTTTTTGCATTGGGAATGGGAACGTATGTCAACGAAAGGTCGAGACGGTGATAGTCGGGTCTGCGGTATTCGTTGCGTCCCGAATATACGGGAAAATATTCGTCGCCAATTTGAAACCGTCCGGTAGGATAAGTGGTTGGTGCGCCGGTGGCATACACCCAGGTAGCCGAAGTATTCCATTGTTTGCTAAACTCATAATTGAGCGCAATATTCACTGCGTGCGTTTTATCGAAAGGAGCTAAATAGGTTTTTCCGTTGTTGACTTCAGGTATCGTGCGCTCCGAGCGGGAGAGAGTATAATTGAAAAAGCCTGTTAGTTTGCCGGAGTTCTTTTTCACCGATAATTCCATGCCGTAAGCCTTGCCCGTTCCCGTGCGAACTTCTCCTTCGAGTTGCGGGTTCATCAGTAGCTCGGCATGTTCTCCGAAATCAATTACATTTTGCATATCCTTATAATACGCTTCTACCGAAGTTTCATACCGGTTATTATTGAAATTTCGGAAATATCCGATAGAAAAGTTATCCACCGTTTGGGGTTTGATATTCGGACTTGCGGCAAACCATACATTGAGCGGCGAGCCTGAGGCCGAATTTTCAGCCAACTGAATAAACTGTGCATTCCGCGCATAATTAGCCTTGACCGATGAATGGTTGTTGATAAGATATACCGCCCCAACGCGCGGCTCCAATTGTCCGTAGGTATTGTAAATGCTACCGGCCTTGTAGTATATGGAATCGGCTACTTCGTAATTGCTATCATAACTGTAGCCGGTCAATCCGCCCAGATTTTGGAAGACAGATACTCTCAGACCATACCGGAGCGACAAGTTGCCGGTCACGTTCTGTTCATTCGACAAATAAACGCCATGCTCCAAGGCATCGTTTTTTTGCATGTCTAATTGGTTTGCGTTATTTCCGCTGATGATGATTTTGCCCGGATTCAGGCGATGTATAATGCTCGAAACACCGTAATTCAAATTCAACCAACCATTGAGCTGATGATTGAAATTGGCTTTGAGCGCCACATCAGCAATTCCCGCACGCCAATCCACAGCCATCTCGTCGAGTGATGCCCCCAACCGATAAGTGTAATCGCTCAGATGAACGCTGAATTTGGAAAACAGATTTTCTGAGAACGTGTGCTTCCAAAGCACGGAAGCAGCAGTATTCCCATAATCAAATTCGCCCATTTCGGCTCCAAAAGCATCTCTTCCGTAGTAAGTGTTGATTTCAATCCGGTCTTTATTCGAAATTCGGTGGGAGAGTTTAGCGTTCAGGTCGTAAAAATGAAGTATGGAGTTTTGTACCATTTCCGTATTTGAAAGGCCAAAAAAAAGGTCAACATAGCTGCGTCTTCCGCCCACCAACCACGATGTTTGTTTTCCGGCGGGTCCTTCAAGCATCAAACGGCTCGATATCAGTCCGATACCCCCTGTTCCTCCCCAACGATCAGGCATCTCCGATTTTGTTTCTATACTCAGCAATGACGACAACCGGCCGCCGAATTGCAGCGGCATATCCCCTTTGTACAGTTCCAATCCGCTGACCACATCGTTGTTGAAGACGGAGAAAAAGCCCAACAAATGGGAAGCATTATACACCGTCGTGTTGTCTATCAGAATCAGATTCTGGTCGGGAGATCCGCCACGCACACTAAAACCCGAAGTCCCTTCAGCGGTAGCCTGTACGCCCGGTAGCAGTTGAATCCCCTTGAGGACATCCACTTCGCCCATCAGCATGGGCAAGCGCCGTATTTCTTTCATCTTCATCTGTTCCACGCCCATCGTTGTGCCCGTGATGTTATCGTTCTTGGAGCGGGACGAAACGGTAACTTCCTCCAAGGTGTATATAATGGGGTCCTTGGGATATACAGATGTTCCTGGCAGCGTGTCTGTTTGCCCCAATAGTGTTTGCCCGCAGAGTAAATAGCAAATGCAAATCATTAGTTTGTTGATAGACATGTTCTTAAAATTGTATTTGATTATACCCGCTCTTCAATTGTAACACTCACCATATCGCCCGATTGCTTCCCGATTTTCAGGCGTATCTCTTTCCTAATCCCTATGATGTGGCAAGGAGTTCCCATTTTCACTACACTTCCTTGATAGGAAACGCCATCAAATGTGGCATTTACAAAAACTCGTCCTTTCCCGAATGTTGCTTTCACATCGAATGGAATTTCAACGTATGCACCGTCAATATCCGGCACTTTTTTTATTTCGGCATCAAATTCAAATTTCATATATCTTTCTTGCTCTTTTTTATATTTTCATCCGCTCTAAATCGAACAATCTTCTTGATTATCTCCCACGGGAGGGGTTGATGCAATGGAAAACGCAAGGTTCCCTTGCCGGTACGATACGGCAGAAGTTCTTTTTCAAACGCATCAATACCTGCAGGCGCGGGAAAAAATCCGTAATGGTCTTTAAACGCCGCAAAATGGACTAAATTGCCTTTCAGATAAAATGTAGGCATTCCGTATGCTATTTTCTCCGCAGCTTCCGGTACTTCCGATTGAATCAAACGCCGCAGTTCGTTTAATGTTTTTTGTATATCGGGAGAAAATCCGGCAATATATTCGTCGATTGTTTTCGGTTTAACAGGCGCTTGCGCCGGCGCTTTTGGGTGTTCATTGGGCATGATGTCTTTGTGTTAGAATGTTAGTTCCTGTTGAAAATTAAGTTTCGCAAAGATAGTGTTTTTCTTTGGCTAAATATTTTTAATCCGACTGCCCGTTCTCCCTTGTTGATGTGTCAATGAATTTGCAATAATTATTAACTAACTTTAACCAACAAGCAAGGGTTACAACTTGTGGAATTTTCACATACCTTTTTTTATGTTCATAATGTCGCTGTATGCGACATTATGTCCCGTGGGCGCTTATGCCCAAGATACGGTAGAAACGCGGCATGCCACGTCTGTACTGTCCATTGACGAAATATTTGCGCTTGCTGACCAAAACAGTAAATCATTGCGACACCATAGTACCGGTATCAATGCAGCACACGAAGCTGTCAATGTTGCTAAAAAACAGGTAATTTTTGTAATCAGAATAAATTATGTACCTTTACAGCGTTCACGGCAAGGAAGGTTCCGAAGGGGCTACCGAAGAGGTGATAATCGGTTGAAAAAGGAAAGACAGCCCTGACGTTATGTGCAATGAGGTCTAACATTTGTTGAGAAAATAAAGAAAAGACTTGACGGAAATAAATTATTAAAGTAATGTTGTTTAAAATTATATAGGAGGATTAAAATGGTAGGACATTATCTAATGTTTAATCGGAATTGTTCAGAAGCGTTAGAAGTATATGCAAAGGCGTTTACAGCAAAAATTACTGAGATACAAAAATATGGCGACATGCCACCTAATCCGGCATTTCCTATCGCAGAAGATGACAAAGGACTTGTTCTTCATGCACGATTGAACATGAATGGCGAAGAAATTATGTTTACTGCATCTAAAAAGGAGTATTATTATGAATAAAAAACTGGGTATTATTTCATCACTTATTACACTTGTTGCGGTAACGTTCTTTGCCTCAGCCATGATTTTGAAAAACCCCTTTCCGAGCTATTTTATATGTATATTTATTGCTCTGGGATTTATAATTATGATAAGTTCGTTTGTGTCTTTTATGAAAAAAGAAAATATTGCTGCTGGAATTTCCGCAATTATATTTGCATCAATTTATGGCATATTATGTATAATTGTATATTTTACACAGTTGACTACGGTAAGATTATCAAATTTAACAGGACAGGCAATGATGTTATTAACCTTTTCTCAATTTAATCTATTCTTTAATTATGATATATTGGGTTATGGTTTTATGGCATTATCCACATTTTTTATTGGAATAACAATAGAAATAAAAACAACTGCGGATAAATGGTTAAAATATTTATTAATGATACATGGTATATTTGCAATATTTTGCTTTATATTACCGATGTTAAATTTATTTAACGCAGATATGAAAAATGGAGATATTATTGGAACAATAGTATTAGAAATTTGGTGCATATACTTTATTCCGATTTGTATATTATCATACAAGCACTTTAGAAACATAAAGGAAACCAATGTTTAAAAATAAATTTGTTTTATTTGTAATTATTTATCTTCTGTTTTCTATAAATTATATTAAGGCAGATATACCTATTATTTTAGAAATTCATAATGTAATAAAAAATAGTGGAATAATTTATGCGGGAATATATAGTAATGAAAAATCATATAAGGATAAAAAACCGGAACGGGTAATTCAAATTAAACCAATAAATACTATTGTATCAATAGATTTAATGTTACCTGATGGAGAATATGTAATAAATGCATATCAGGATATTAATGGAAATGGAAAATTGGATCAAGGGATTTTCTTTATTCCGAAAGAACCAGTTGGAATAACAAATTGGAATGGAAAAGGAATACCTGGAAATTTTAATTTATTAAAGGTAATAATAAATAATATGACTGGAAAAATAATTATAAATATATATAAATTATAAAGCAAGCGCAACTGCACATAACAGGTCTGTATACGCTTCGGGCCTCACTGCCCTCGGGGTTATGCGCAATTGGGGCAAAAATTGGGGCAAGAACACTTGCTATTCGTGCAAAACAATATGATGAATGGACGAAAGATTTTATTTCAAAAAACAAAAATGCAGTAGTAGTTCATTGGGGTTGTGGAGCATGGTCTAATGACACAATGATAAGACGTGCTTCCGGATGCTCTTCTGCAAACGTTTTTAAACCTTTCAAATGGCGGGACTATACTTTACAGTTAGTCAACAGCGGGCGATGTGGGGTTGGCAAGCGGATCGCAACGGTTGACAGTTTTCAGTGGACAGATATGTAATTTAGTAACAGAGTATTCATATTTAAATAAAGTGTATCATGCAAGTTTCGAATTTATCCATGCTTTTTATGGCAGTGTCGGCGATTATATCAATCGGCACTCCGATTTTTTTATTTCTATTTTTTAGAAAGCGATTTTCAATGTCAACCATTCCCCTGTTGGTTGGTATTGCCGCATTTGTAGTATTCGTTTTGATTTTGGAAAGTTTTATACACAGGCTTATTTTGCAACCAAGTCAGACCGGCGAGATTGCGCTGAAAAATCAGCCCGTACTTTACGTGCTGTATGGGGTTTTCATGGCTGGAATTTTTGAAGAAACCGCTCGCTTTCTTTCATTCCATTTATTAAAAAAGAAATACGGTGGAATTGGGACGGGAATATCTTATGGCATTGGTCACGGAGGCATAGAAGCCGTAATTCTGGCAGGAGTAGCCATGATAAGCAATTTGGTTTTTAGCATGATGATTAATTCCGGTGCAACAGCATCGTTGCCCGAAGCAATTCAAGGCGAGGTTTTGGGAAAAATAACTACGGCGCTTACCGATACTGCGCCCTATATGTTTTTGATTAGCGGTATTGAGCGTATTTTTGCTATTGCGATACAAATTTCGTTGTCTATAATTGTTTTTTATTCGGTATTTTGCAAGGGAAAACGGTGGCTGTTTCCTTTAGCCATACTGATACATGCGATTGTGGATTGTCCTGCTGCTATAATGCAGACGGGAGTAATTAAGAATGTGTTTCTCGTGGAAGGATTGGCAGCGATTAGTGCATTGCTGTTGGCTTATTTAGCCGTTTCTATGGTTAGGAAATTTAACCAAAATATTATTAACAGTCAAAACCTGGATATTTTACAAGAAAACAAAGAAGAATAGTAGAGACGTGGCATGCCGCGTCTCTACTTTAAATTATTGCTCATCAGCAATGGGTTATTTATTTATTCG
>JAITXK010000102.1 GCA_031284765.1 Candidatus Symbiothrix sp. | reverse complement strand
GCAGTCCTGAATTGCCCAAAGGCTATGACTACGATTACATCAATGCCGAAGTGATTTTGCGCGATTTATCGGTGAAAGACGGACGGTTGGTGTTGCCTCACGGCACCTCGTACAGACTGTTGGTATTGCCTCCGTTGGAAACCATGCGCCCGGAAGTTTTGCTGAAAATAGAACAATTGGTAGCCGATGGAGCTGTCGTGTCAGGCCCTCCGCCAAGCCGTTCGCCGAGCATGAAAGGATACCCGGAAGCTGACCGGCAGATACAGGAATTATCCAAAAAGATGTGGGGCGATTTATCTGTTAAACAACGGACTTACGGAAAAGGTAAAATATTGACGGACATGACGATGAAGGAGATTTTCTCCTTGCTGAACATGACTCCCGATTTCAGTACGGATAACCATGCGGTCTTGTATTCCCATCGTACCCTTGCCGGGCAAGAGATTTATTTTGTATCCAATCAAAGCGAACAGTCGGTACAACTCAATGCCGCTTTCCGCGTGAAAGGCTTGCAACCGGAACTTTGGGATGTACTTACAGGCGCAATCCGGCCGCTTCCGGCTTTTGAACAAACAGGAGAAACAACTTTTGTCCCGCTTCAATTGGAAGCAAGCGGAAGTGCATTCGTTGTGTTCAGAAAAGAAGGAAGGCCGGTAGCGAAAGACTTGTCAGCCAATTTTCCCGAACCCGAAGTTATCGCTACTATCAATACTCCCTGGAAAGTTCGTTTCGAATCGGATTCCATTCACAGAGGCCCATCCGAAACCATTATTTTAAAGGAATTGAACGATTGGACACAATCAAATGATGAACGTATCCGTTATTATTCGGGAAAAGCGATATATACCGCAAAAGTTACACTCTACACTATTCCGAAAGACGAACAGTTATATTTGGATCTCGGATATACCGGTGTCATGGCAAAGGTAAAAATCAACGGAAAATACGCAGGCGGTGTGTGGACTTTCCCTTACAGAGTCGCGATAAACAATCTTCTCAAACGAGGCGAAAATACGCTGGAAATAGAGGTCGTGAACAACTGGAGAAATCGTCTGATCGGAGATCAGCAGTTGCCCGAAAAAGAACGGAAAGTGCAATCCAGGTATGGTAAATGGAAATCCGACGGTACTTTACAAGAATCCGGATTAAGAGGTCCTGTTCGGATAATCGGGATTAAAAAGAGATAACGCAATTTATAATTTCTATGAGTAAAATAAAAGTAGGATTGATCGGTTTTGGAAGAATGGGCGGCTTTTATCTGAAAGAAATGCAAAAAAGCAAGCAATGGGACATTGCCTATATCTGCGATACCAATCCCAAGTCACGCAAAAAGGCGCAGGAATCAGCTCCTCTGTCGGTCATTGTTGACGATGAGAATATTATTTTCAATGATCCTGAAGTTCAGGTAGTTGGGTTGTTCGCCTTGGCAGATACTCGGAAAAATCAAATAGAAAAAGCGCTTGCTTCCGGCAAACACATTATTGCAGAAAAACCGGTATCCGATACGATTGATAATGAATGGCAAATAGTGGATATGGCGGAAAAGTCGCCGCTGCTTTCCACCGTTAATTTATACCTGCGTAATTCATGGTATCACAAAGCCATCAAAGATTTTATTGCTGCCGGAGAAATCGGCGAATTGGCTGTTATTCGCGTTAGTCATCTTACCCCCGGTTTGGCTCCCGGCGAAGGACATGAATACGAAGGCCCTTCTTTTCACGATTGCGGAATGCACTACGTCGATATTGCAAGATGGTACGCTGAAAGCGAGTTCAAAACTGTAAATGCGCAAGCCCTGCGTATGTGGAATTATAAAGATCCCTGGTACCTGCAATGTCAGGGAACGTTTGAAAATGGCGTGGTTTATGATATTACCCAAGGGCATGTATATGGGCAGTTATCTCAGATTCAAACACATAATTCCTATATTGACATTATTGGAACCAAAGGAATCGCCCGTATGACGCACGACTTCAAAACTGCTGTCGTAGAATTGCATGGCGTAACGCAAACCCACAGAATTGAAAAGCCTTTTGGCGGGAAAAATATTAATGTTCTGTGCCAACGATTTGCTGATTCCGTTCTATCCGGAAATCGCCACCCCGACTTGCCAACCATAAGAGATGCAGCCATTGCTTCCGAATTTGCCTGGCGTTGTCTGGAAAATGCGGCGAGTAATGACTTGCCCGCAATCGGTAATTTGCAAACGTTGGAAGAAATCAGGAAACGCAGACGAACGTTGAAAAACGGATACGGATTACTCAATCAATGAATTAGTTTGCCCTATTCATTCAATTTTGCGGCAAATATACAATTTATTTTCCGAAGGTTTCTTCTAATTTTTCATCGAGACCTTCGGAATTTCCGTTGTACCGACCGGAAATGATGCCGTCAGGATCAACCAATACCTTGGTTGGAAGAACGGTGACTGCATATTTGCTGCCGCTTATTTCTTTCGGATGATGGGCTAAATTGGCATCGCCTTTCAGTGCGATTTCCACATCCAAGCCCCGGAGTATGTGTTTCCAAACGCCAACTTTGTCATCTTCCACCGCTTTTCGCCAAATGTCGGGTGTCCGGTCATTATCTGCTATTGCGATGATTTCGAAGCCTTTGTCCTTGTATTTTGCGTATAACTCCAATAGGTGCGGATGACCTGCTCGGCACGGCCGGCACCAACTTGCCCAAAAATCAATCAACACATATTTGCCCCTGAAATCAGAAAGCCGGAGTGTATCTCCATGGATGTCCACTGCCGTAAAATCAAGGGCTTTTGTTCCTGGAACACCCAGCCCGGATTCACTTTGTTTGTCTTGCGCCCTGATCAGGCAAACAAACACGGACAATAGTACAAATGCGGATAATAATCTTTTCATTTTTATTACAAGGTATTTTATTAATAATTCTGCGTCAGATGCGGATTGTAACTCGTTGCATTTTGTGGAAACGGAAATATCCAAAGGGGTGAATTGGGTCTCAGAACGTATGTTACGCCATTGATTGTCCTGCTGATCGTTTCTTTGTAAGCCTCTTCCGTATTCCATCGTTTGATATTCAGATAATTTTTGCAGGTAAACAAACACTCGATTCTTGACAACTTTTTGAGATACACCATTGCCTCTGCTTCGGAAACGGCGGTGGGCAACGGTGCATAGACAGCGGGATCAATCCTTCTTTCCCGAATATAATTGATGATAGCGACCCCTTCTACCACATGATTTGTCCGTATCAGACATTCCGCTTTCGCCAAATACATATCAATAGTGCTTAATCCACCATTATTAATATTGTAAGTTGCCGTCATCAGGAGCTTAACTCCTGTAATTCCGATGACTGCACTCCCTGACGGATGAAAAGGAACGATTGTATTGAAGATATTCCCCGGCTCATAGTAATTCAAGGTTTCCAAAGATGCGCCTTGTAGTACAGGAGGGCCATTGTGGGTTGCATAGAAAAGATCTTCGGGACAAGTCAATGCCGGACGCGCCAATGCTTTTGCGCCGATAGGGGCAAATTCACGATGATCAAGTACTTCGCTTTGTATAGCAAGGCTGGCTTCCGCCGCTTGGAGCGCATCGGGATAATTGTGCATGGAGAGTAGCGCCCGTGCCTTAACAGCGTAAGCAAATGAATCTCCGACACGCATCGTGTTTTCCGGTATTTGAGGTAAACTATTTAATTGTAATGCGGCATCAATATCCGAAAGAATGTTTTTGTACACTTCAGATACGGAGATTTTTTCATTGGGTGATCCGATCAAATTACCTTCTTTCACATACGGTACACCCGGATCCGTTTCGGCTGTGGCAGGATTGTATGCTTTGGCATAAAAATTGACCAATAAATAGTGCATGTAAGCCCGGAGAACATAGGCTTCCGCTTTCAGTTGCTTGGCTTTCTTCTGATCTCCCGATGCCTGGCCGGCATTGCTTAACACAATATTGGCCACATTTGTGATGAGAAAATAGTATTTCTCGTATTTGATATCGGTAGCTGTAAGCATGGCTCTGTCGGCAGATTCATCGGATGTGACGAGTACGGCTTCCAAAGTTTTTGAAGGAGCG
>JAITXK010000097.1 GCA_031284765.1 Candidatus Symbiothrix sp. | reverse complement strand
CTCGCCAATGTTGATTTTTAGACGATCGTTTGCGTACGATGTTTGCAGCATCAAAACGGCAAACAAAGACAGGCTCAATTTGTGTAAAGATTTCATAATGATTATTTGTGATTAAAAACGAACAAAGGTAGCGAAATAATTTTCAACTTTCACAATGTGTAATTTGAAAATATTCAATTAGGACACAAAACGGATGTACACGTTCTTATTTCTTGGCTTTGCCTGCCATCGCATTATAAACGATTGCGGCTAAAGCGGCTCCTGCTGCCGGGGCTACAATAAACACCCATAATTGTGGTAAAGCCAATGCATTATCTGCAAAAAGGGCTTGACTGATTGAACGTGCCGGATTCACCGAAGTGTTGGTCAACGGAATGCTAATCAAGTGAATCAAGGCCAGGGTCAAACCGATAGCAACACCGGCAAAACTGTTATTTGATCGGGAATCGGTAACTCCTAAAATCACAATCAAAAAAACGAAGGTCAGCACCAATTCGGTTACCAATGCACCGATGGCTGTCAGGTTTACATAACCCGCTGCTCCTTGAAAGAATGCTTCGCCGTAACCATTGGCGGCAAAAGTGCCTCTTTCTCCACCGTATTGGGCAACAATAAATGCCATCAATGCCGCAGCCAAAATTCCTCCGATGACTTGTGCCGCTACATATACGCCCAAATCCTTTGCGTTCATTCTGCCGGCACAAAAGACACCTATCGAAACAGCAGGGTTCAAATGCGCCCCTGAAATGTGTCCAATACCATAGGCCATAGCCACGACGGTTAAGCCGAAAGCGATGGCAACTCCCAGAAAGCCGACTGAACTACCTGCGAAAACGGCAGTGCCGCAACCTCCCAATACTAAAACAAATGTGCCGATTAACTCGGCAATAAACTTTTGACTGATTCTCATAAAATTATTTTTTTAACATTAGTCATTATTAAACAATGAACATAGCCGATAAGTTTAGCTATGTTTGTTTGTCCGTATCAAAAAAGTTTCCTACCTTTGCGCCCACTGAATACAAATTTCAAAATTATTAAAATTATTTCAACAAATGGCAACTAAAATCAGATTGCAAAGACACGGTCGCAAAGGGTATGCATTTTACCACATCGTGATCGCAGATAGCAGAGCTCCACGGGATGGAAAATTTATCGAAAGGATTGGGTCATATAACCCAAATACGAATCCTGCTACAATAGATTTGAAATTCGACAGAGCTTTGTATTGGGTAGGAGTAGGGGCACAACCTACAGACACAGTAAGAAACATTCTTTCCGATGAAGGCGTTCTTCTGAAACAACATTTATTGGGCGGCATAGCTAAAGGCGCATTTGATGAAGCGGAAGCCGAAAACAGATTCGAGGCTTGGAAAAATGCCAAACAATCGGGTATAGTAGCTAAAATCAGTCAATTGAGCGATGCTGAAAAAGCGGCTGAAAAAGCAAAATTAGATGCTGAAAAAGCAGTAAACAAAGCAAAAGCGGAAGCATTAGCGGCCAAGAAAGCGGAAGTTGTGGCGGCAAAAGCAGCGGAAATTGCAGCAAAAGCTGCGGAAGCTGCGGCCAAAGAAGCTCCGGTGGTGGAAGAAGTTCCAGCAACGGAAGAAACTCCAGCAGTGGAAGAAGCGGCTCCGGTTGCTGAATAAAATATTTATTCTCTCCTCCTGACTTCGTTGTGTTTTAGGTGACAAGTTAAGTGTCTTGATGACGAAGTCAGGAAAAGGGGCAGAAAGCCCCCAAATTCATCTCATTCACTATATTTTTCCCTTCAGGAGTAAAAAGATATTGCAAACGTTCTGCATACCGCTCCTCAATTTTGCCCCGTACTATCTTCATGGTGGAATTCAAGAGCAAATTTTGCTCGGTAAAACCTTCGGGAAGCACGGCAATCGCCGCAGGGAGCCAGCGCTCGGGAAATTCGCCGGCATACAGACCGCCGCTCCGGTATTGGTTGACCTCTTCGCTGATTTTCTTCAATGCCAGGGCTTTTGCTTCTTGCGAATTCCAGTCCACCTCCGGACGGATGCTTTTCACATATTGCTTTAAGCGCTCTTTATCGGGAACGACCAATGCCACCGTGTACGGATCTTGATTGTTGTGCAACATCATTTGTTCGATGTATTTCGATTTATCCACAATGCCTTCTTCAATGCCTTCGGGGCTATATTTCTCGCCGTCACTGCTAATGAGCAAACTTTTGAAACGGCCGAGGACGTAGAGAAATCCGTCGGCATCCATATAGCCCATGTCGCCGGTATGCAGCCAGCCGTCCACAATGGTTTCGGCGGTGGCTTCGGGATTTTTCCAGTAGCCCAGCATCACATTTTCGCCGCGAATAACGATTTCGCCCTTCTCGCCTTGCGGAAGTTCCTTGCCGTCCAAATCGCAGATTTTCAAATCCATGTTGGCTACCAAGGCGCCGGACGAGCCTAATTTGTGCTTCTTCATGCCGTTGGAGGAAATCACGGGAGTGGCCTCACTCAAACCGTAACCTTGGAACATCGGGATTCCGATGGCGTAAAAGAAGCGTTGCAACTCAATGTCCAACAATGCACCGCCGCCGATGAAGAACTTCATTTTTCCGCCCAAACCCTGACGCACCTTTGAAAACAGGAGTTTATCATAGAGTTTCAAAAGCAATTTGTTGTGCAACTGTCCAATGCCGCCCTTGTTGAAACCTTCTTTATTGTAGGAATACGCGGTTTTCAAAGCGTGTTGAAACAGTTTTTCTATTTTCGGCCCTTGCTGGCGAATGCCTGTTTCGATGTTTTTGCGGAAGTTCTTGGCCAAAGCGGGAACACTCATCAGGATTGTCGGTTTGAACTCATTAATATTCAAAGGAATATTTTTCAGGCTTTCGATAGGCGTACGTCCCACTTGAATGGTGCCCACATTGGCGCCGTAAGCCATGAAGGAATAGAATCCCGCCACGTGCCCGAAACAATGATCTAAGGGAATGATAATCAGATTGCTGTCGTCGGGAGTGATTTCCATCAGCGACATGGCCTGTTCCACATTGGCGGTGTAATTCCGGTGGGAAAGCATGATGCCTTTGGGGTCGGCGGTCGTTCCCGAAGTGTAGCTGATATTGGCCATGTCATTGTTTTGGACGGAACGGCTACGCTTGAGTAATTCGGCCTTGCGCGTTGCGAGGAATGTATTTCCCGCTTCCAATACGCTTTCCAACGGGATTTCTTTTTCTTCGGATGTCGTTTGCGGATCAAACACAATGACTTTCTCCACCAGAGGACAATCGGCTATAATGGCGCGAATCTTTTTCAACTGCGAACCCGAAACCATGATGTATTTACTTTCCGAATGACGAATCCGGAAAATCAAATCGTTTTTCTCTTCCAGTTTAATGGACAAGGGAACGTTTACGGCGCCGGCATACAGGATGCCCAATTCACCGATAATCCACGCATTGCGTCCTTCGGAAAGCAAAGCGACTTTATCACTTGCCTTCACGCCCAGCGACATCAATCCGGCTGCCAAACGATAGACTTGTTGCTTCGTTTCGGCAAACGTGATGGGTTCAAACCGGTCGGTTTTCTTCTCCCAGAGGAATGTTTTAGCGCCGTAGGTTGCTACGCTGTTTTCAAATAAATCAATAATGGTCTTTTTCATAAAATGAGCTATAAAAGGATTATATATTTTGTACACATTGTATTTTATCTTCCGCCAATTGGCGTTTCAATTTATCCAAACCATCGAAACGGATGTCGGAACGGATAAAAGCGAGTAGTTCCACGCGGAGCTGTTCGCCATAAATATCGCGGTCGAAATCGAAGATATTGACTTCGAGGCGCAGTTCCCCTTGATTGGTAACTGTCGGCCGTTTGCCGATGTACGCCATGCCGGAATACGATTCGTCTTGCAGTCCAATGCGAACCGCATACACGCCTTCGCAGGGAATCAACTTGTCTTTGTCATTCAAATCAATATTGGCGGTGGGGAAACCAATGGTTCGCCCCAGATGATTGCCGTGTACGACTTCGCCTTCCAAGGTATAGTAATAGGATAATTTTTCCGCAGCCGTTTTTACCTTTCCTTCCGCCAGCAGATTCCGGATGACGGTTGAGCTGGTATGTCCTTCCGCTTCCGACCATTGGGGGGCGGAAAGAACGGTCATTCCGCAAGCTTGTCCATAAGTGGCATAGTGTTCAAAAGCGCTTTCGCGACCCTTTCCGAAGCGGTGGTCATATCCAACCAATAGAAATTTGACGTTTAATTGTTCGCTAAGAATCTTTTGAATAAAATCCTGTGCCGGGATTTCGGAAAAAGCTTTGGTGAACTCCATGAGATAACAATAATCGATTCCGGTGGACGCCAAATGTTTCATCCGTTCGTCAAAAGTGTTGAGCGCTTTCGGTTGATAGGACTGTTGCAAAACTTTCCGGGGATGTATGGGGAAGGTAACAACGGCCGTTTTCAACCCTTTGGCCCGTGCTTTTTCTTTCAAAAGGTCAATCAAGTAGCGATGCCCCCGATGCACGCCATCGAAGAAACCGACAGTCGCAAACGTTTCGCTTGCAACGCGAATCGAAGGATTAATAGCGATAATCTCCATTCTTCAAGTTTTTGTAAGACGAAAGAATGGCTACCGCCGTTCCGATTTTTAACTGGGCTTTCAGTTTTAGCGGAACATGATTTTCATCATCGCTAATCCAGATTTCCATCGCGTTTTTTGATTTGGCAAAGATTTTGTCGGTCAGGTCAACCGTCCACCAAACGGCGTTGTTTTTTTCGGTATGCTTGCCTTCCAATACCGTTTGTCCTCCGTAGCGGATGGTCAAATAGACGACCTTCGTCCCCATCAAGACCGCAACCAGCCGCGTATCGCCTACCTGCATCGAGCCATAATCCAGATTGCGGATATAGAGAAACATATTCAGAAAATCATAACTCTCTTTCGACGCCGTGAGGAGCGTGTCTTTTTTAACCGTGCCTTCCTGTGTCTGTTTCACTTTGGCCTCCGCGGTAGTCGTTGTGTGTTTTTGAATCCACGTTTCTTCGTAATACGAATGGCTTCCTTCGTGAATGTTCCTGAAATGCGCCAGAGGAGTGATGGCCGGCAGGGTGGCATAAGAATACATGGTATCGCGTATCGTCATGATGACATTATCAACAAACGAAGTGGTTTTGAAATTCAAGGCCGTTTTCAATGCCGGTTGTTGATTATAAGTTTCGGTTTGCAGGCGATAGACCGCCGTGCCGGCTTTTACCACAACCAAGCCGTATTTATAATGAATTGTAAAATTCAGTTCTTCTCCACTTTGGAAAGGCACGATTTGGGCGTTTGCGAGCGGAATCCTCCCCATCGCAAGAACAAGAATCAATATACATTTTCCAACATTAGAAACCCGACATCCGGGGCATTCCGGGCATTGCCGATTGGCTGTTGGCGTTGTTGCGATTTCCATTGTTTTTATTCCTGTTGTCATTTTTCCTGGGTTGTTTCTCTTTCGGTTTGTTTTTTGTAATCTCCAATGGTTTCTGCTTTTCTATGGGCAGTTCCTTGATATTCCAATTTTGTTCCATCTCCATGTAGGCTTTCAGTTCAAAAAAGCCGGAATAATAATAGACCGGTTCGGCTTGGCGGTTTTCGGCGTATTTGCCGGTATCCCAAAGGCGGTTGCCGTTCACATCTTCTATATAGCGGAGATAATATTTACCGGGTTTAATATCGTAAAAAGCCAGTTCGCCGTCTTCCAACGGAACCTCTTTGACCACTTTTTGACTGCCGTCCAGTAATTGCCCGAATCCGGCAAGCTCGCTTCCCGTCAATTGGACAAATAACTGCGCATAGTCTTTCTCGGTGCGGGTTCTCAGCGTTGTTTGAAGGGAATCGTTCCAATTGCCGTAGATGCCGACCCAAGCGGCTGAGTCAATCTTGATTTGATATTCCTGTCCGTAAGGCCACAGTGGAGGGAGGTAATACCGGCGCGGGTTCAACGCATCCTGCATCAGGGGAACATCCAGAACGTTCCAAAGCGTATCCACCTTTTGAGAGAACAGGATACATTCCCGGTCGAACCAACGCAAAGGATCGGAAACCGTAATATTCAGTGTATCAAACACCTCTAGAGTGCCTGATGGCGTAATTGTTATGGCCAATACTTCCCGTTGCGGTTCATTCGTTGCGGACTTGTTTTTGTTTTTGGGTTCGGGCGCCTTTTTGGCAATCAAGCGGATGGTATCGGTTTTCTGTATCAGTACATTTGCCGTGTCGTGGGCGCAATAACCGGCTTCAATCCGCAAGGTATCCTGTTGATAAACAAGCGAGTCTTTTATCCAATAGGTGATGCTTTTCCGGTCGGCCGAATATTCCGGCAAGCACCAATCCGCTTGATTGATTTTTCCGGTTGCATTTAGCAGGGCGATATCGGGTTTTTCCTCCACCGGCGCATTAAATTCCATCGTAAAACGGCGGGCATCCGGACGGGTGGTTTTGAGCAGGTATTGTTGTTCAAATTTCTCCTGAAACAAGCGGAGCACGACATCATCGGGCGTAAACCGTGTGTAATGAATCGTTTGGATGGTATCGACCGTCAAACTGTCTTTCCAAATCGTATCCTGACGGACAGCGGGTTCAAACGAAGGCACAATCAACGAATCATAAAAAGCGAGCGCCTCAAATGGAGCATCCAACTTGAAATTGCGGTTGGCATCGTTGAGGGCAAACAGGCGATAGGTGCCCGGGGCAACGTTCCGTATCCAAAAATGACCGGTTTCGTTGGTTTGCGAAGTGCGTAAAAACGGCAAGGTCGTAAACGCCGTATCCGACAAATCGGAATGAATACCGACCAGCGTGTTAGGTATCGGTTCCAGCGTTTCAGCATCGAGCAGCAAGCCGGAAATCACGAGCGAATCCAGCACATCGCCGGTCGAAAAGGCAAAAGAGAAGCCTTCCAAAGCGTTTTTCTCGTTGTTGTCCACAATGCCGTTCGTAAAATCGAAAGTGTAGGTTGTGTTTAGAATCAGCGAGTCTTTCAGTTCGACCGTGATTTTTTTTCCTACCGCCTTGATAAGCGGCTGTTTCTTCTGCGGGGGCGTGATGATGACTTTTTCGGCCGGTTTGTCAATCGAGATATATTCATTGAAAAACAAACTTATCTTCTTTTGATTGATGTGGAGGGCATTCGCGGCCGGTTCGCTTCCCGTAAATTTCGGTGGGGTAAAGTCGTCATCCCCTCCCGAAGGCGTGCCGATGCTGGCGCAAGCGTACAATCCGCAGACCAACCAGAGCAGATACAAGACTTGGAACAATGTATTTTTTAGTGAATGAAAGAATGTCATGGAGTCGAAATCTGTTTACGGATGCAAATGTACATGATAAAAATGAATTTACCATGATTTTCTTGAGCATCTATTAAACGTTTTATGGTTGAATGACCAATCATATAATTTTTACTTGTTATTATCCGAAAGCGTATAAGTGATTTGCAAACGATTTTCCGTTGATGAGGTTTCAACATCTTCCAGATAATTGTAATGTGTTCTTCGGGAATAAAACCGTTGTTCTGCGCTGATTTTAATTTGAGGCGATAGTTGAAAGCCGATATTCAGATTTATCCTGTCGAGGCGGGCATGACCTTTATTGCCTTGCACATTCGCGTAGTTGAAATCAATGTCGCTGGGCAAACCGTTGATTTCTGCTTCAAGAGAGCCGTAGCCTTTAGAAGTAAAAATGTGATAGTGATTCAATCCCAAAAAAGCATCCCAATGCTTTCCAAAATGAAGTAATCCGTTCAATTTGATGCTATATCCGTTCCCAAGATTGTAGTTGCGTTTGTCCACATCATAGTAATCCGACTCACTGGCGCCGAGTAAAACGAGATTAGCATACATACTTCCGCAGAAACGAGGTGGTTGGGTTTCTTCCCGTTGTTTCTTGTAAAGTAATCCACCCCCAAACGAGGCTGTTTCTGCAAATTCGTAGAGTCTTCTTCCATCTTCTATGATGGGATTCGAGTCATAATAGTCGAAATGTTGAAAGATTCCTGCCAGCCAGCTATTTTCGGCATTATTCCATTCTTTCCCCCAAAGTATTCCCACAAGATTCACCTCGGATAAAAAGGGTTGTTTCCCCCAAACAGTAAAGTTGATATCAAACGTAAAGAAATCATACGGATTATGATTTTGGGATGTGAATGCTTCTCCATAATCTACCCTGCATTTTATCCCCATATTTTCATTACTTTTATTATCATTTAAATCAGTTAAAAACCGATTATAAACAGAAAAGTCAATACGAAAAGATGGGTGTAGATAAGGAGATTCCCCGTTGTAAACACGCGGGCTAAACCGCCACGCATCGCCACTTAACACCCTGTTTAATAAATCCATCGGCGATATAATTCCGGCAAGCAGTTCTGTGCCAAAACGTCTCCACCCGCGTTGACTATCGTTCAAAACGAGATGTGAGAGTCGGTGGGTAATTTCACCAAAAGCAATTCCTCCGATAGGAGTAGCAATCATATCATTTAAAGAAGCCGGTTGGTTTTCTCCAAAGCATTCCCAAACAGAACTGCCGGCAAAGGCAAAAGGAATGGATTGCCAGAAATTGAATCCATTGGTACGGGCAGCATTGAAATACAATCCTCCACAATAGGGATGTGCAAACAGGTTAGTGGAAATCATATCATTGTCCCAAATAGACTTGTGGGTAAGATTGTAACGGATACTGGAGGGTGTTACTTGCGCCCATTCTTCCTTCAGCACAAAACGGTCGACAAGATGAATTCCCAAATTCAGCGCTACACCTTCCGTCAGCGCTATTCCTGCTCGTTTAACCGGACTTTGGGCAATTGTTATAGACTTTTGCAGGATAGTATCCTTCTCGTTTATCGACCATTGAGCTAAAACAGTCGTTTTGCAATATAAAAAGCCAATGGCTGTAAGAAGAATTTTCAGCACTATTTCCTTCATTCTCTGATTGCTTTTTTCTAAAATAGAGAACAAAGGTAGTAATCTTTTTCAAAGTTTTTTTCAAAGGGAAAAAGGAGAGTTCATATTTTATTATTTTAATTCCATGTAACCATTTCAATATTGAACACCTGATATTGCCATTTTATTTTTTCATCCAAAACTTCCACTCAATGCCCACATACAGCATTTGGTTAGTCATGGCTGCCGTTTTTCGCCTTGCATCAAGCATATTGAGAAAGCCCAATTGATAGCCACCCGTGATAGTGAA
>JAITXK010000042.1 GCA_031284765.1 Candidatus Symbiothrix sp. | reverse complement strand
TCCATGTACTGTTTGCCATTACTGCACTCTTTGGCTTGATTCCACAAATGGGCGGGAATACTGCGTTTGACCATAACTTCTGCGGTTTGACCTTGTACGGTAATCCGCAAACAAATTGGGGCTTCTCCATTTTTGAGAAGTTTCGTCCGCTTGATGATAAACAACAAGCTAAATGTTGATTTTTTTTACGCTGTTCATACTGCTTAATTTTTGACTGTAAAATTACTCTAATAAGCTCAAATGAACGATACGCAAAATACTGTTATTCAGAGAAAAAGAACCTAATTCGTGGGAGATTTGAGAAATTTGGCAAGTCCCACGAATAAACCCGTGGGAGATTCCCCAAACCCCACAATTTTGCATAAGTTTGGAGAAAATAAAAGTCCTGAAAACTTTGATTTTCAGGACTTTGCTGCAATTTACTTTAATCTTCTGCGGTATGGACGGGACTCGAACCCGCGACCCCCTGCGTGACAGGCAGGTATTCTAACCAGCTGAACTACCACACCATGGCTAATTGCGGTGCAAAGATACGGCTTATTTTTAATTCTGCAAATGTTTTGGGCACTTTTTACACAAAATCCATCATTATTCCGTGAATCAACTGTGCCGGATATGCTCTATCAATTGCTTATAGAGCGGATTTTGAATTAAAAGGTCTTCATTACCAACAATATAAAGCTGCTTCTTGGCTCGGGTCAGTGCAACATTTAATTTGCGGTCGATTTGCTTTCCGTCTTCTTCCATCCAATTTGGCAGGGCGGCTAATTGCGGAACCGTTTTTACGCAGAAAGAATAAATGATGATGTCGCGTTGACTGCCCTGAAATCGTTCGACAGTGTCAACAATAATGTCGGAAAATGCGGTTATTCCACTGGTTGATAATAGTTTGCGAATCAGCGCAATTTGATTGCGGTAGGGCGTAATAATGCCAATGCTTTGCGGGTCGAAAACGACATTCTCATCGGTACAATCTTGGTAAATTGTCTGACAAATGGCAATGATTTGATTGGCTTCGTTGATATTGGTCTTGCCTACACGTTCTTTCTCCGCAGGTTGAACCGAATAAAAATGCAAACGCTTGCGATTCGTCCATTGTTCTTGCTGGTGGGGCAGGTAGGCACAACCTAATTGTCCATCATAGAAGTACTTTGAGGGAAAAGCGGAAATGTCCGGGTGCATCCGTCCTTGTTTCAAAAGCATGCTGTAGGCCGACGTGATGCCTTCCGAGTGATATTTCCGGTAGAGCCGCTCGAATAAGGAATTGCTCAAATCGGTTAATCCAATGGCTGCTAATGACGGTTCGTTAACTTTACTTTCTTCTTGCGTCTGCAACACTACGGCCGGCAATTGCTTGTGGTCGCCAATCAATACAAATCGTTGGACGGCGTTGCTTCCTTTCGAACTTTTGGCACATAAAATTCCCAATAAATGAGGTTCCAACAACTGAGTGGCTTCATCTATAATGGCCAAATCGAATGATTTGAGTTGAAAAAGTTCGGACTTATTCCATACGGAAGCGGCTGTTCCGACAAATATACGGCAATTTTGGAAGACTTCGGCCACCTCGCTCCGTTTCGTGCAATTTTCTAAACAATGCTCCAACAAATGTTTGCGAAATTCGGGGGCGCAATTCAATTCATTTCCAATGCGGATAAACGGCAACGCTGCGTGAATGTCCGATAACGCTTTGCAAATTTCATCCACGGCACGATTGGTGTAGGCCAACAACAATATATTAGTGTGGTTCTTCTGAATTTCATCTTCCACCATTTTTTTTAAGGTAATCGATGTTTTTCCGCTTCCCGGAGGGCCGATGAGAAGAAATATTTCCTGTCCGCAATTCCGTTGGCACAACAATAAATCTTTCCGGTCCTGATTGGCCTGTACGAAACTGCTTAAAGCGCGAAACATGCCGTTGTAAGTCGTGTCTATATAATCGTGTTCGATGGCATAACACGATGTTTCATTCCAGACGTATGGATTCTTTTGACGGTAACGAAGTCTGATTTTCAATGTTTTACCTTCCAGTATTTCAATCGAACCTTTAAAAACCTGTCGATTGTTTACGGTATTTTCGGGTACATTGCGCTCGTACAGAACCACGGTGTCGCCCGAACGAAAATTCGGCAAATACAAATCTTCGTATTCGGGAATCTCCAACGTGATGGTATGGTTTTCGGATGCCGCCTGATTGTCCGTTATGCGCAAATCGTACAAAATTTCTCCGGCTATCAATTTGTCTTCCATGGAAGCGCTCCATAAGACCGAGGCTTTTTTTACACCTTCATATTCGCGTTCTCCTGCTTTGGAAAGCCATAACTCTTTAGCGATGAAAGTATAAATCCGTAAAAAATAGTGTTTTTCGAGGTCGTTCAACAAAGCGAATCCGGTGTGAAAATGGTCGATGGATGGCGCTAAATATTGGTCAAACAGCTTGCCGGAAAGTTGTCCGGTATTCAGATTTTCAGAATGAATCCCGCTCAACAATTTTTGGGTAAATGCAGAATTGTTGGCTTGTTGCAAAGCATATTCCTGTGCAACAATCTGATTTCGAAGCGATAATGCCTTTTGCAAATGTGTCCGGGAATGTTTTTCCTTGCTCAAAACCGGATATTTGGAATATAACAGAAACGAATCGACTGTTTCGGGCTGTAAATTCAGATTAAATTCCAGAATGGCTAGATACAAAATCATTTGTATGTAATGATTTTCAGCCGAATGGACAAACGTACCTCCACTTCGAAAATCTTCCGTAGCTTTCCCCGACTTCAATTCGATAAATTTGGAATAATCATATAGCATAATGTCTAAACGTCCTTGCAAGCCCAAAGCATTGGAAATGAAAGACGGTTCCAATACCACTTTTTCCTTGTCAATGCCGGCTTTCGGGAAAAATGTATGGACAGCATAGCGGATATTATTGAAATGTCGTTGGCAATTCGCAAAAAAATCCTGCTCCAATCTCGGATTGGTCAAATCTTCGCATGCTGTAAATTCAAAAGCGGCCGTTTGGAACAACTTTTTTAACGAAAGCAAATAGTCGGCGGGATGTTCCGAATCTTCATTCACAAATTCATCAATAAAGAAATTGGCGGTGTTTCCCAACAAAATGGGGGTGGCAACTTTCCGGTTTTGCAATCGCGAAAGACTGTAATTCAATGGATGATGGCCGTAGGGTTTGAAACATTCGGCCAATGAACTTGTATCAACCAAATAATCAGGCTCGAAAATAAGAAATTCAGCCGTGAA
>JAITXK010000034.1 GCA_031284765.1 Candidatus Symbiothrix sp. | reverse complement strand
ACGGTTTGCCCGAAAAAGCGCTTGAAATCAGAAACGAGTTGAAATTCAGTTTCAATTGCCAATACGATGAAAAAGATTCGATCGGAAAACGGTATCGCCGTCAGGATGCCATCGGAACGCCGTATTGCGTGACCATCGACCACGATACCTTGAACGATCATCAGGTAACAATTCGCCACCGCGATACGATGCAGCAGGAGCGTGTGCCGGTGGCCGATTTGCAAAGCATCATCGCAGAAAAAGTAAGTTTGAAAAACCTGTTAAAACAAATTAAATCATGAAACAGTCCTATATTCTATTCTTTCTCTCCTTCATTACCCTCTCGTTTACCGCTTGCAATAGCGATGATGATGACACAACTACTGCGTGGAAGCATCAAAACGATGCCGTTTACAACGCCGTCTAAGCCGATACAACTTGGATGCCGCTGCCGAGCGATACGATAGCCGGTTGGCCCAAAGGCGTATATTACAAGGCGCTTCCGAATTTGGATGATGACGAAAACGAAAAAGCTAAAGGCACGAAACATCCGCTTCAAACGGCAAAAGTAACAGTCATTTACAAAGGATATTTTGTAAACAATGCGAATGATTTGGAGAATACAACTACGTTTGATTCCGGCGGGAAAGTAACGTTTGGGGTCGGTAATGTTATCCGTGGCTTTAGTATTGCTCTGCAAAACATGTATATTGGCGACAAGTGGCAGATATGTGTTCCCTATTATTTGGGCTATGGCATTGCTACGAGTGGCGCTATTCCTGCTTATTCCACGCTGTTTTTTGATGTCGAATTAGTAGAAATCGAACAATATCCCGAATGAAAAAATCATTATTCCTATTCCTTATGACCGGAGTTCTTTTTTCAGCTTGTAACAAAACCACTTCGGATGATGATGTAGTCATCGGCAAACCGGTTGTGGAAGTAAAAGACGGCCGGTTGAGCGCCGAAGCCATGCACCTGATGGGACAAGTGAGCGGAGGATGCGTTTCGCCCGACGGGAAAACCGTTTTGTACGCCGTGACATACACCGATATTGCGCTCAATAAACGCAATCGCGAATTGTTTACCGTCCATATCGACGGCAGCAAGAGGCAACAAATTACGCATACGCCCAAAAGCGAGGGCGATGCGCAATGGATTAAAAACGGTGAGAAGATTGCGTTTATTTATGACAATCAGATTTGGGAAATGAATCCCGATGGGAGCGACCGGGTGCAAATCAGTCAGATAGAGAAGGGAATTGAGGCTTTCCGCTATTCGCCCGACGGACGAAAGGTATTGTTTATCAGTACCGTGAAATCGGTTGAAACCGCTTCCGAAAAGTATTCCGATTTAGATAAAGCGAGTGGACGAATCATCAACCACCTGATGTACAAGCATTGGGACGAGTGGGTCGAAGCCGTTCCGCACCCCTTCCTCGCCGATTACGACGACCAAGCATTGACCCATCCCATCGACCTTTTGGAGGGAGAGCCTTACGAATCGCCGATGAGGCCTTGGGGCGGGATTGAACAGTTGGCATGGTCGCCCGACAGCAAAACCATTGCCTACACTTGCCGTAAAAAAACCGGCAAAGAATATACAGAATCCACTAATTCGGACATTTATCTTTTCAATATTGAAACGAAAGCGACGAAAAACCTGACCGAAGGTATGTCGGGTTACGATACCAATCCGCAGTTTTCGCCGGACGGACAGTATCTTGCCTGGCAAAGCATGGAGCGTGACGGTTACGAATCGGATAAAAACCGGTTGTTTACCCTCAATCTGGCAAGTGGAGAAAAGAAATACATTACCAACACGTTTGATTATAATGTCGATGCGTTTTGCTGGGATCACTCGAGCCGGCTAATCTATTTTATAGCCAATGTTTTGGGTACGAATCAGTACTTTAAAGCAGCAAGCATCCTTCCTGAAACTCCCGCTAAAACCGCTGCAATCACTCAACTGACAAACGGCGATTGGGATTACGTTTCGGTAGCTTTGGGCGAGGATTGCCTGATTGGTCTTCGACATTCCATGGTTGCGCCGAATGATATTTTCACCGTCAATTTAGCGGACGGCACGCAGCATAACCTCACACATGAAAATGATGCTGTTTTGTCGCAAATCACAATGGGGAAAGTGGAAGCGCGTTGGATTGAAACCACCAGTCACGAGAAAATGCTGACATGGGTGGTTTATCCGCCCGATTTCGATCCGGCGAAACAGTATCCGGCGATATTATATTGTCAGGGCGGCCCGCAAAATACCGTCAGTCAGTTTTGGTCTACCCGATGGAATTTGCAGTTGATGGCGGCGCACGGTTATATCGTGGTTGCGCCCAATCGCCACGGGGTTCCCGGATTCGGTCAGGCGTGGAACGAACAAATCAGCGGGGACTACGGCGGACAAAACATGCAGGATTATTTTTCAGCCATTGATGCCCTTGCCAACGAGCCTTATGTGGATAATACCAAGTTAGGTTGCACGGGCGCCAGCTACGGCGGCTTTTCCGTCTATTGGTTGGCGGGACATCACCACAAACGCTTCAAAGCTTTTTGGGCGCATGCAGGCATTATGAATCTGGAAGCGCAATACTTGGAAACCGAAGAAATGTGGTTTGTCAACTGGGACTTGGGCGGCGCATTTTGGGATAAATCCAACCCGACGGCGCAACATTCGTATGCAAATTCTCCCCATCGGTTTGTTGACCAATGGGACACGCCGATCGCCATTTCCCACGGCGAGTTGGATTACCGCATCCTGGCTTCGCAAGGCATGCAGGCGTTTAATGCGGCGCAGTTGCGGGACATTCCTTCGCGGATGTTGATTTTTCCGAATGAAAACCATTGGATCATGCAGCCTCAAAATGCGATTCTGTTCCAGCGGGAGTTTTTCCGTTGGTTTGATGAATGGTTGAAGTGATATGAACGATTTTAATCACCTTCCCATTTACCTTCCCAATATAAATCCCTTTGACGGAAACGGTTTCGTTGAATTCTATTTCTTTTTGGGTGTTCCCAAATTCATTTTGGGTTAACCCAAACTCATTTTGGGAGAAACCAAATTCATTTTGGGAGAAACCAAATTCATTTTGGGAGAAACCAAACTCATTTTGGGAGAAAGCAAATTCATTTTGGGAGAAAGCAAACTCGTTTTGGGAGAAAGCAAACTTATTTTGGGAGAAACCAAATTCGTTTTGGGAGAAAGCAAACTTATTTTGGGAGAAAGCAAACTCGTTTTGGGAGAAACCAAATTCATTTTGGGAGAAAGCAAACTCAGTTTGGTTTAACTCAAAATGAGTTTGGGTAAAGATATTTGTGGAATTAATCCATCCGATGCTTATAATCTTCGTAACCGAAACGGCGGAAGGTTTCCAAGTGGCCGTTTGGCTTCCACAAACACAAATCGGGATGCGTAATGCCGTTGAACATGCTTGTTTTAACCGTTGTGTAATGAATCATGTCTTCAAAAATGATTGTATCGCCGGTTTTCAGTTCGTTATCGAAACTCCAATCGCCGATAAAATCGCCACTGAGGCAGGAGTTTCCGCCCAAACGGTAGGCAGGTTTTCCCGCAACTATTTCCTGGTAAGCGCCCCGGACCACCGGCTTATAAGGCATTTCCAGGCAATCGGGCAGATGGCAAGTGAAAGAAATATCCAGGATTGCGGTTGCAATCCCTTTGTTGTGAACAATATCGACAACGGAAGCCACCAATACGCCGGTTTGCCAGACAA
This sequence comes from Candidatus Symbiothrix sp., assembly GCA_031284765.1. Taxonomy (GTDB): domain Bacteria; phylum Bacteroidota; class Bacteroidia; order Bacteroidales; family Azobacteroidaceae; genus Azobacteroides. The sequence goes on along the minus strand of JAITXK010000034.1, from coordinate 9,610 downwards.
AAGCGGCGCCCGGCTCAAGGATAATTTCCAGGTTTGGATATTTGGCTTTGAAGCGTTGCAACAAGCCGATCAGATGTTCGATGTCGTAATCCTTGCGGGTCATCAGATGACCGCCGCCCATATTCAGCCATTTCACGTGTGGAAGCAAATCGCCGAATTGGGTTTCCACCTGTTGCAAGGTGTTTTCCAAGGCGTAAGACGTGGATTCGCAAAGCGTATGAAAATGCAAACCTTCGACTCCTGCGGGCAATTGAATCCCCAGTTCTTCGCGGACAATGCCCAATCGCGAACCCGGCGCCGCGGGATTATACAAATCCGTTTCCACTTCCGAATATTCGGGATTGATGCGCAAACCGCAGGAAATTGCTGTTGGATTGTTTAAAGTATCGGGATAAAACCGGTGAAATTGCGCCAATGAATTAAACGTAATATGCGAACTGCAGGCCTTGATAACCGGAAAATCCTTTTCGGTATAAGCGGGCGAATAAGTGTGCGCCTTGCTTCCCATTTCTTCCACCGCCAACTGCGCCTCCCACGGCGAACTCGCGGTTGAGCAAGCAATATATTCCTTGATAATCGGGAATGTTTTCCACATCGCAAATGCTTTGAAGGCCAAAATAATGTTTACGGCGGCGCGGTCCTTGACGGATTTGATTACTGCGAGGTTTCGACGAAGCGCTGTTTCGTCGATAATGTAGGCTGGGGTGGAAACTTTAGAGAAATCTATCATCGGTGCGATTATGAATACGATTCTTGTTCATTCGGGAAATCTTTTGTCTTCACATCCTGCACGTAGCGTGCTACCGCATCCCGCATCACATCATGCAGATTGGCATAGCGGCGCAAAAACCGCGGCGAAAAAGCCTGATTGATGCCCAACATATCGTGCATGACCAACACTTGTCCATCGACCCATCCGCCTGCACCGATGCCAATCAGGGGAATTGACAGTTCTTCGGCAACCTGCTTGCCCAACGCGGCCGGTATTTTTTCCAACACGATGCCGAAGCAGCCCAAATCTTCCAAAAGATGTGCATCTTCTACTAATTTTTGGGCTTCTGCTTGGTCTTTCGCTCGCACGGCATAGGTGCCGAATTTATTGATGGATTGGGGAGTCAGCCCCAAATGTCCCATAATGGGTATTCCGGCCGATAAAATCCGTTCGACCGATTCCTTGATTTCTTTTCCACCTTCCATTTTCACGGCATCGGCGCCGGTTTCCTTCATGATGCGGATGGCCGAGCAAACCGCTTCCTTGGAATTGCCCTGATAGGAACCGAAAGGCAAATCGACCACCACCAAAGCGCGTTTGACGGCTTTCCGGACGGCTTGTGCGTACCAGATCATCTGCTCCAAGGTAACCGGCAAGGTGGTCGTGTGGCCGGCCATAACGTTGGAAGCCGAATCGCCCACCAAAATCACATCCATGCCTGCCTTATCAATGATGGAGGCCATGGAATAATCGTAAGCCGTGAGCATGGAAATTTTTTCGCCCCGCTGTTTCATTTCCAGCAGGCGCTGGGTGGTCACTTTGCGCGTATCTTCTGTGTAAGTTGACATATTTATATGATATGAATTGAGGCGCAAAGGTACAACTAATTGAAAAAATATATCTACCTTCGCAAGTAAAATTATAAAAAGACATGAGTACTATCAATTACGACTTGACAAAGATACGGGGCATTGTGTTTGATGTGGACGGTGTACTTTCGCCCGATTCCATTCCCCTGCATCCCACAGGCGAACCCATGCGCGTGATCAATACCAAAGACGGATACGCCATGCAACTGGCTGTCAAACAAGGCTTCCAATTGGGAATTATTACCGGTGGAGATGCCCAATCGGTGCGCAAACGCTTCGAAAGTCTGGGGTTTCAGCACGTTTATCTGAAAGCCCGGTACAAGATGAATGAATTGAATGATTTTCTGCAAAAGACCGGTTTGACGGCGGAAGAAATCTGTTATGTAGGCGATGATATTCCCGATTACGAAGTGATGAAAACGGTCGCTTTGCCGGCTTGTCCCGCCGATGCCGTTCCAGAAATCAAGGCGGTTGCCAAATACATTTCCCACAAAAGCGGAGGACAAGGCGTAGGCCGCGATATTATCGAACAAATATTGAAAGCGCAAGACAAGTGGATGCAGGCAGATGCTTTTGGGTGGTAAGCGGTAAGATCAAAAAACGGATTCACACAGCACTAAACGTTTCAGAAGTGCATCCCGCACAATCAATAGTATGCAAAATCTGTTAATTGTGTGAATCCGCAGTACAAAGTTCCGAATAAAAAGGCAAATTCCGGCGTTAGAAAACGGTTTATTCTTGCAGATATGATGGTTGAAGAAGTAAATTTACTCACTTGCTGCCCTGGTTTCGTGTGGTGAATGTCCTTTCCTCACAATAAACGGGCTTTCAATCCTGCTTGCCGGAGTTTGACATATCGCAGGCTGTTCTATTCATCAATGGATTGCATGGGTAATTTCCTCAATGTATGCGCGTTGCTCCTTAACAAATTTTGCTTGAAGCGCTTCGTTGGATTGACTGATTAATACCGTGAACTTTTTCATGGCTTCCATCCATTTTTTATTCATGGCACAACTATCCGGATGATAGATATAAACCGGATTGACCGAAGAAAACCAGTATTGTGAAACGTATTCCTCGTTGAATGAGGCATAAGCAACATTGGTTTCAACGTTCAGTATGGAGAGATAAAAATCGAAAGCACATCCGGAGGGACTATGTCCCCGTTGCATCAGGATGCTGATGTAATCAAGCAATTTTATCAATTCTGCTTTCAGGAGCAGCAAGTCTTCGTCCGAAATCAGATTCAAGCTATACAAATAATAGATTTCTCGAACAATCGGCTCAAACAGGTTCCGATTGATGATGTAACTGCAACGATACAGACTGTTTTCAATCGCCCGGAATCGAAAGCCCGCATCCAGAATTGCCGGAGTCATCACCACATCGGAAAAATGCCGGTCAATGGGGGAATAGGTATGAAGCATCCATTTATAATAATACAACTTGAACAGATATTCAAACCGTACTAAGAAAAACAAACCGGGGCGATTGATGAGAGCCATCAATTCTCCCTGTTTAGAATGTCTGGCTTGTTTCAAGGAGCCACAATTTCCTTTTATGGCATTTATAAAACCGGTTTCCACATCTGCATCGACAGTGGTATTCAAATCTACAACAATACGGTCATTACTGTGTTCATCGAGGACATTGTCGATCGAAAAGTTCAGTTCTTGAGCTAATTTTACGAGTTCATCGAAAGAGAACGCGATTTCGCCACGAAGTCTCCGGTAAGAAGCTTCCTTACTGATGTCCAAAAACTTCATAAAATACTCAAGCGGTTTGACACCATCGGGGAGATACCCTGTAATCCTTTGGATTACTGCTTCATTTAACTGCTTGTCCATAATTGTATGTTTTTATGATTTTACATACAAGGGCAGACCCCGATGATTGTGCGCTAATACTTCCCTACAAAGTTGAGAACAAAAAAGCTAATTAACAATCGGAAGAACAGTTTTATTCTGGCAGATCGAATAAAAACCGGTTTTGAAATCCGCTATTCAAGTTAAAAAAGGGAAAACAACCGGAAAGTTGTCGGATTTCGTACCAACAGGCATTAATAATACACTAAATCCTTAGAGAGGTTTTCAATATGTTCGCGTTGTTTGTTGATAAACTCTACTTGCAGCAATTCATTGGAATGTGTAATCAGGATGGACGACTTTTTCATCGATTCAATCCAGTTTTTATGCAAGTTGCTTATTTCATAATTCCGGATAATAATCGGATTGACCGAAGATATCCAGTATTGCGAAGCGACTTCTTTTCCGAATGAGGCATACGATGCATTCAATTCGACATTCAACATCGAAAGATAGAAATTATAGACAAAGCCGCTATCATTTTGTCCATTTTGCATTAATTTTTGAAAATAGTTTACTAATTCTGACAATTCACCTTTCAATTCCAACACTTCTTCCGCCGAGAGTAGATTCCGTCCACGATAGTATTGAATTTCCCGAACAATGTTTTCAAAAATATTGCGGTCGAGAATGTAACTGCAATTATTGAACGAGCTTGCCACCGCCTTGAACTGATTTTTGAGATCAATCACTTCAGGCAATAACTTGATTTTGGAAAACGGACAATTGACCGGCACGTTATAGGTGTGATGAATCCATGTATAATAATAGAATTTGAACAGCATGGGAGATTGCGCCAAAAAGAACAAATTCAAGCGATTGAGCGAAGCCATGGCTTCCACATGCGGTGTTTTGTGAATCCACTCAATGTATTGATAATAATCTTGCAGCGTGGATAAGAAATTGCTTTTCGGATCGACTAATTGTTCGGTTTGCAAATCCAGGAAAAAACGCTCTTTGATGTTCTGAACACCAATCACATTATCCACCGAAAAATTCAACTTGAATGACAATTTTGCTACTTCATCCAATGTGAATGCAATGTCATTCCGCATTCTCCGATAAGCCGATTCCCTGCTGATGCATAAGATGTCCATCAAATAATCAATGGGTTTTATATGTTTGGGAATACTCTCCAGCACTTTTTTGATCACCGCTTTGTTCAGTTCACTATCCATGATTGTATATATTTACTTGCAATTCTTTGATAAAATGAATAATTTGTATTCCTAATTTGACATGTTTGTCTTTTTCTACTTTATAAACATAAAATCAAGGAAAATGTTGAAAAAAATATCCAAATACGACATAATTTTAGGTTCCGGATCGCCAATTCGCCGGAAATTGTTGTCAAGTTCAGACCTTCGATTTGAAACAAGATCCAAGTATGACATTGAAGAAAAGAAAAACAACAAACATTCTTTACCGTTTCGATGGTAAAATTATTCGATAAAAAACGTACCTTTGTCCAACAAATTACTCCATTTATCACATGTCAAAAGCGATTGTCGAAACCCCTTTAATGAAGCAATACCTCGAGATGAAATCCATACATCCCGACGCTATTATGCTGTTTCGCGTGGGAGACTTTTATGAAACGTTTTCAGAAGACGCCATCACTGCCTCGGAGATTTTGGGTATCACCTTGACCCGCCGTGCCAACGGTTCGGCACAATTCGTGGAATTAGCCGGATTTCCCCACCATGCTTTGGATACCTATTTACCCAAATTAGTACGCGCAGGCAAACGGGTCGCGATCTGCGACCAAATGGAAGACCCGAAACTAACCAAAAAATTGGTCAAACGCGGGATTACCGAATTGGTTACGCCCGGCGTTTCCATCAATGACAACGTGTTGAATCACAAGGAAAACAATTTCCTGGCCTCGGTGCATTTCAATAAAAGCGTTTGCGGCACGGCCTTTCTGGATATTTCCACCGGCGAATTTCTGACTGCCGAAGGGCCTGTCAATTACATTGATAAACTCCTCCACAATTTTGCCCCCAAGGAAGTGCTGATAGACCGGAGTCAGCGGAAAGCGTTTGAAGAAGCGTTCGGCAATAAATGGCTGACTTACGAAATGGAAGATTGGGTGTTTACCGAAGATACGGCCAATGAACGCCTGCTGAAACAGTTTCAGACCAAGAATCTCAAAGGTTTCGGCGTACAACATTTGACCAACGGCATCGTGGCTTCGGGTGCCATTTTGTGCTATTTGGATATTACCCAACACACACAAACCGGTCACATTACTACGCTTTCGCGCATCGAAGAAGACCGTTTTGTGCGTCTGGACAAATACACTGTGCGCAGTTTGGAACTATTGGATACAATGAATGAAGGCGGGAAATCGTTTTTGGATGTGATCGACAAGACCATTACGCCGATGGGCGCCCGCATGCTGAAACGGTGGGCACTATTTCCGCTCAAAGAGGTCAAACTGATTGAAGACCGGTTGTCAATTGTGGAATATTTTTTCCGCCAACCTTCGTTCAAAGACTTGTTGAACCAACAGTTGGCGCTTATCGGCGACTTGGAACGGATTATTTCCAAAGTGGCGGTCGGCCGTGTCAATCCGCGGGAAGTGATGCAGATGAAGGTGGCTTTGTCGGCCTTGATTCCTGTTAAAGAGGCGTGTATGAATGCCGAAGAACCCGGTCTGAAGCGCAAGGGCGAACAATTAAACCTCTGTGTACTGATTCGCGACCGTATCGAACGCGAATTGTCGCCCGAACCGCCCGTGCTTCTCAACAAAGGAAACGTAATTGCCAAAGGCGTGAATGCCGAGCTGGATGAATTGCGACAGATTGCTTATGCCGGCAAAGATTATCTGCTTCAGATACAGCAACGCGAAAGCGACCGCACCGGAATTCCTTCCTTGAAAGTGAATTACAACAATGTTTTTGGCTATTATATCGAAGTTCGCAATGCGCACAAAGACAAAGTGCCGTCCGATTGGATTCGCAAACAAACGCTGACGCAGGCCGAACGCTACATTACCGAAGAACTGAAAGTGTATGAGGAAAAAATCTTAGGCGCGGAAGATAAAATCGCTTCGCTGGAAATGCGTTTATTCAACGAATTGGTGCTGGAACTGATGGAGTATATCGCGCCGATTCAGACCAACGCCAACCTGATTGCGCAAATGGATTGCCTGCTGTCGTTTGCCAAGGTGGCGGAGCGCAACAAATACATCCGGCCGCAAATGGATGACAGCAAGATTATTGACATCAAAAACGGCCGCCATCCGGTGATTGAAACGCAACTGCCTTTGGGCGAACCCTACATTCCCAACGACGTGTATCTGGACAATGACACTCAACAGATTATCATGATTACCGGCCCGAATATGGCGGGGAAATCGGCTTTATTGCGGCAAACGGCATTGATTACGTTGATGGCGCAGATTGGTTCGTTTGTTCCGGCCGAATCGGCGCGAATCGGATGGGTCGATAAGATTTTTACCCGTGTGGGCGCCAGCGACAACATTTCGTTGGGCGAATCTACTTTTATGGTGGAAATGAATGAGGCGGCCGATATTCTCAATAATCTTTCCGACCGGAGTCTGATATTGTTTGATGAATTGGGGCGCGGGACTTCCACTTACGACGGCATTTCAATTGCCTGGGCGATTGTGGAATACATCCACGAGCATCCGCGGGGACAAGCCAAGACGCTTTTCGCCACCCATTACCACGAGTTGAACGAGATGGAAAAGACGTTCAAACGCATCAAGAATTACAATGTTTCCGTGAAAGAAGTCGATAATAAAATCATCTTTTTGAGGAAATTGGTTAAAGGTGGAAGCGAACACAGTTTCGGGATTCATGTTGCCAAATTAGCCGGCATGCCTCAAAGTATAGTGAAGCGAGGCAACGAGATTCTGGCGCAATTGGAATCGGACAATCGCAAGAGCGGCATTGCCAAGCCCATCAAACAAATTTCCACTCAGCGCGAAGGTTATCAATTGAGTTTCTTCCAATTGGACGATCCGGTGCTTTCGCAAATCAGAGATGAAATCAATCATTTGGATGTTGATAATTTAACGCCAATGGAAGCCTTGAATAAATTGCATGATATTAAACGAATAGTGAGGGGTAAATGATAAAATAAATAACAAAACTTATGACTAAGCAGAATGCAGTAAAAATCTTTAACGACCAACAAGTAAGAACGGTCTGGGATGCAGAACAAGAAAAGTGGTATGTATCAATAGTAGATGCTATTGAGGTATTAACGGATAGTGCCAATCCAAGGCGCTATTGGAGTGACTTAAAAATCAAGTTGGAAAAAGAAGGAAGTCAACTGTACGAAAATATCGTACAGTTGAAACTGGAAGCTCCTGATGGGAAAATGCGCATGACGGATGTTGCTGATGTTGAGCAACTTTTGCGGCTCATCCAATCCGTTCCTTCGCCAAAGGCAGAACCTTTTAAGAGGTGGTTGGCACAAGTAGGTGCAGAACGATTAGACGAAATACATGACCCCGAACTGACGATAGACCGCGCGATGGAACAATATTTGCGGTTAGGATATTCTGAAAATTGGATCAATCAGCGTCTCAAAAGCATTGAGATACGGAAAGAGTTGACCGACGAATGGAAGCAGAGAGGAATACAAGGCGCTCAGTATGCTACTCTTACGGATGTTATTACGCAGGCATGGTCGGGTAAAACCACAAAGGAATACAAGCAATACAAGGGGCTGAAGAAAGAAAACCTTAGGGATAATATGACGAATACAGAACTTATTTTCAGTATGTTGGCAGAAGCTTCGACCAAAGATATTTCCCAAACGGAAGAGCCGGAAACGTTTGAAGAAAGTGTAAATGTGGCCCGGCGAGGCGGTAATGTAGCCAATGTGGCGCGAAAAGAATTGGAAGCCCAAACAGGGAAAAAAGTGATTAGTTCGTTGAATATTAAAAAAACGTTGAAAAATTAACATCAATCAAATATGGCAGATTCAACATTAAAACAAAAAACAGCACAAGGCCTTCTTTGGGGAGGCATTAGCAACGGCATTCAGCAGTTGCTCGGAGTGGTGTTTGGCATTTTTTTGTTACGTATTCTTGACGAGACGGATTATGGTTTAGTGGGTGAGTTGGCTATTTTTACGGGAATTGCCTCCATTATTATCAACAGTGGTTTTTCGACTGCCCTAACCAATAAAAAAGAGGCAACCCACGAAGATTTCAATGCTGTTTTTTGGTTTACCGTGTTAGCGGGAACGGTGCTTTATATTATCCTTTACTTTTGTGCACCGTGGATTGCACGCTATTATAAAGAGCCGGTATTGACGGATTTGTCTCGTTTTGTCTTTCTCGGATTTTTAATTGCCGGATTTGGGACAGCCTCTTCTACCGTAATGTTCAAAAAATTGATGGTCAAGCAACAAGCGATCATCAGTGTTATTTCTCTCATTATATCTCTCATTGTTGGTTTATATTTAGCATTGAATGGCTATGCCTATTGGTCACTTGCGGTGCAAATGGTTTTGCATACTGCATTAAGTTGCCTCCTGTTATTTATTTTTGCCCCGTGGAAACCCACTTGGAAGATTGATTTTACACCCCTAAAACCCTTGCTGCCTTTTAGTATCAAATTATTTGTTACTGCCATATTTTCGGTTATCAACGGCGAGGTGTTCTCGGTCATTTTTGGTCGATTTTATGGTACGAAACAGGTGGGTATTTATACGCAAGGGAGAAAGTGGACAGCCATGGGCAATCAATTTATTGCCGGTATGATTAACGCGGTTGCCCAGCCAATATTGGTGCAAGTAAATGAACAGAAAGGCCGACAAGTGAGCGTGTTGCGCAAATTAATTCGTTTCAGTTCCTTTCTTTCTTTTCCGTTGATGTTGGGCTTGGCTTTTGTGGGTCGCGAATTTATTTTGATTGCGGTAGGCGAAAAATGGTTGTCCAGCGTGCCTTATCTCCAGTTGTTTGGCATTTGGACTGCCTTTTCATTTTTGACAACCTTGTACACCAACTTGATTTTTACTCAAGGCAAATCTAATATTTATATGTATGTCACTATCGTGATAGGGGTGTTGCAACTTGCCGTTGTGTTTATTATGTATCCTTTCGGTATATTTCCGATGGTAATTGCTTATCTTGCTATGAATTTTGTGAGTTTATTGATATGGCAATACTTTATTCACCA
>JAITXK010000010.1 GCA_031284765.1 Candidatus Symbiothrix sp. | reverse complement strand
AGAAAAAACAAGTCAATAAAATCTTTTTTAGTTCCTCTGCCTGTAATAGCTGAAATTTTCATTGCACCAATATCTTTCAATCTTGCCAAGCATAGCCCGTCGCTTACTACTGCTTGTTCAAGCCAAATTACCGAAGAATAATCCACAAAATCGACCTTTACATTCTCTATTTGTGTTATTTTAATCATTTCACTTTCAGATCTCACGCTTGTTTTCAGACCATTTTTTTGCAGTTCATGTTCCAATGCTTCTTTTGTGAAATTCATTGTTCCGAAAAAATCCAAATCAACCGAATTTCTGTGTCCTAATTGCAAAGCAAGCGCCGTTCCACCCACCAAACGCATTTTGCTAAAAAGCGGAATGGCTTGCAGTTTTTTCAGCAGTGACAAGGTAGATACATCAACGGTAAAAGTGTGCAAAATGCTCATGATATAAAATAATTTGCATTTTTCTTATTCTTTATCTGCTCGTAGCAACGAAACTGCTCCTCAGGTGTATTGGTCATTGTAGCGATAAATGAAAGTGACTTTGGGAACATGGTACGGATACGCAGTGCTATTTTTTTCAACTCGTCCATTCCGTAATAATTACGAATAGTCTGCCAGTCATTCCATTCTCCATAGTCCAGCACCCGCCCAACGATATACGTCTTGTGTACATCTAAATCCAAATCATTCATATCAGCATCCCAAAACAAATTTTCTGAGAAACGGGGTTCTTTCATTGTGACCATCTTAACTGTGTTTTTTATAATCAGATGCGAAATTATAAAATTATTTCAACAAAACAATAAAAGAGGAAACGAATGAATAATATACCTGATATGTGAAGCCATTCCCCGTCAAAATGTCAGTCCCCACACGACTGGCATTTTTTTTGCTACCTGTGCACCAAACAATAATCATAAAATATGAGCACAAAAAAACAAACCGGTCATATCGGGGTAACGACCGAAAACATTTTCCCCGTCATTAAAAAATTCTTATACAGCGACCACGAGATATTTTTACGCGAATTGGTTTCTAATGCCGTGGACGCTACACAAAAGTTGAAAACACTGGCTTCTGTCGGTGAGTTTAAAGGCGAATTGGGTGATACAAGCATTCGCATCTATGTGGATGAAAAGAAAAAAACACTGACGATTTCCGATCGCGGCGTGGGTTTAACAGCCGAAGAAATAGATCGATACATCAACCAAATCGCATTTTCAAGCGCCAACGACTTTTTGGACAAGTACAAAGACAATGCCAATTCCATCATCGGACATTTCGGCTTGGGATTTTATTCGGCGTTTATGGTTTCCAAAAAGGTGGAAATCATTACCAAATCATGGCAGGAAGATGCTGTAGCCATGAAATGGGAATGTGATGGTTCGCCCGAATACACGATGAACGAATCGAAAAAAGACGATCGCGGAACCGATATTATCCTCCATATTGACGACGAAAGCAAGGAATTTCTGGAAAAGAACCGTATTGAATCGCTGTTGAAAAAATACTGCCGCTTTTTACCTGTTCCCATTGTGTCCGGCAAAAAGTCCGAATGGAAAGATGGAAAATCGGTTGAAACGGAAGAAGATAATGTAATCAACGACTCCAATCCCCTGTGGACACGCAAACCGGCGGAACTGACGGACGAGGATTACATCAAATTTTATAAAGACTTGTATCCGTTCAGCGAAGAACCCTTGTTCTGGATTCATCTGAATGTGGATTATCCCTTCAACCTGACCGGTATTTTGTATTTCCCCAAAGTGAAAAACGGCATTGACTTACAGAAAAACAAAATACAACTCTATAGCAACCAGGTGTATGTGACGGATTCGGTGGAAGGCATTGTTCCCGAATTTCTGACCTTGCTGCACGGCGTGATTGATTCGCCCGATATTCCGCTAAACGTGTCGCGCTCCTATTTACAGGCGGACAGCAACGTGAAAAAGATTTCGACCTACATCACCAAAAAAGTGGCCGACCGGCTGGAAGAAATTTTCAAAAACGACCGCCCGCAATGGGAAGACAAATGGAGCCACCTGCGCATCTTTATCGAATACGGCATGATTACCGATGAAAAATTCAACGAACGCGCCCTGAAATTTGTCCTCTTTGAAAACGTAGAAAAACATTATTTCACACTGGAGGAATACAAAACGCTAGTGGAATCCAATCAAACGGACAAAGAGAAGTCAATCATCTACCTCTACACCACCAACCGCGAGGAACAATACGCCTACATCGACCAAGCCAAGGAGAAAGGCTACGATGTGCTGGTGATGGATGGTCAGCTGGACAACCATTTTATGAACAGTTTGGAATCGAAATTGGAAAAAACCCGCTTCGTCCGCGTGGATGCCGATGTGATTGACAACCTGATCAAGAAAGGCGAAAACAAGGAAGTGAAACTGACGGAAGAAGAGCGCAATGCTTTGATTGAAGTCTTCAAATCGGCTATTCCCCCGATGGAGAAAACCGATTTTGTAGTCGGCTTTGAGCATCTGGGAGAAAAAGCCACTCCCGTGACTATTACCCAAGACGAATTTATGCGCCGCATGAAAGAAATGGCAGAGATGCAACCGGGCATGAACTTTTACGGCGACATGCCGATTTCCTACACCATGACTGTGAATTTGGATGCGCCGGCGGTGAAAAAAGTGGAAGCAGATAAAGAAAATACCCAAGCTACGGTCAGCCAATTGGTGGATTTGGCATTACTTTCCAATGGCTTGTTGAAAGGCGAAGCCTTGAGCAAGTTTATCAAGCGGAGTATTGAATGGGTGTAGGGGTGCGCCATTATAACCGATGATTGGCATGCTAAACATAATAAGGCGGCTGCCGATTGGGGTGTTGCAACTTGCCGTTGTGTTTATTATGTATCCTTTCGGTATATTTCCGATGGTAATTGCTTATCTTGCTATGAATTTTGTGAGTTTATTGATATGGCAATACTTTATTCACCA